>CAZEJA010000257.1:0-5208 GCA_964512215.1 uncultured Planctomycetaceae bacterium | reverse complement strand
GGTGGCCCGCGGGGAACCCGTAGGGCCGACGGAGACCAGCGCCGCACGGCGCGGCCCCAAAGGAAGGTGAGAATTGTGCGAACGTCCAGGATTGCCGGGCCCTGCCGGAGGGATGCCTTCACGATCATCGAACTGATGGTTGTGATTACCGTGATCGGGGTTCTGGTCACGATGGTGACCCCCACGTTTCTGCGGGTGACCTATCTGACGAAGTCGACGCGCTGCGGCGGCCTGCACAGCCAGATCATCAAGGGCTGCGTCAACTACGCGATGGCCTACGAACGGTGGTATCCGATTCGGTTCAGGGAGTTCGATGGTTCGGGGAATGAGTTGGAGACGGACGACGAGCCCTTCATGTGGTCCTCCACGGACGGGACGCACGACATGCACGCCCCCGCGGAGAGCTTCTTCGGCGCGCCGGACGGCATGATGTGCTCGCTGAGCACGCTCGGGCGCGAGTGGCCCTACGAGGTGGGACCCATCGATATCTACCTGGGCAGCATCAACCTGTTCGCGGGGTGGCAGATCGAATCGAGTTCCGCCGTCAACGACGCGCACGATAACCTCGACCAGGTGCCCGAGCGGTACGGCAACCACTCGCCCGAGCTTCCGCTTACGGGCGATTACCTGGCCGACCATGGGCTGGGGGGCAAGGGGTGGGTGACTCCGCACCGCCCGGGGCAGGACCCCGACCAGATGCAGGACGTCAGCGAACGACCGGTCGAGCCCATCCCATTCGGCTTCGCGGACGGCAAGGTTCGGATGGTGAGCCCCGATCCCGAGTACGACGAGATCGAGCCTCTCTACACGACCAACGGGGCCGGCATCAAGTACTGGCCCAAACAGGTTGAACAGCCCTGAGTCGCCCGTCGTGTCTCTGGAGGGGAGCACGGGGGGAACGGACGGGGGAGTCTTTGATTCCGCCGCATCCTCCCGGTACGGTATACCTCTGCATGGCTCGCGTTCAGGGGGCGGGAGGTGCAAGATGGCCGGTGCAACGAGACGGCAGTTCCTGAAAGCGGCGGGAGCGGCGTCGGTCGGAGCGGCGCTGGGCGGGTGCGGCCCTTCGACAGGCCCAGGGCAGGCGGGGAGAATGACGATGCGCGACAAGCCGGCGAAGCACACGTTCGACGACCTCTTCCCGCGGTTCACCGCCAACGACCCGCTCGTGCCCATCTGGTGCGTCACGCCGAAGATCGGGCGGGTCATCCACCGGTTCCACAGTTCGTCGCCCTTCAGCCCGTCGGGGCGATACCTCGGGCTGACACGGTTTCCCCACGAAGACCGCCTGCCGGCGCCGGGCGACGTCGCCCAGATCGTGCTGGTCGACCTGCTGACGGGCGGGGCGAAGACGGTGGCCGAGACGCGCGGCTGGGACACGCAGCTCGGTGCACAGGTGCAGTGGGGCGCCGACGACACACAACTGTTCTTCAACGACGTCAACACGACTACGTGGATGCCGTTCGGCGTGTGCATGGATCCGGCGACGGGCGTGAAGCGCACGCTGGCGGGCACCGTGTACATGGCCTCCCCGGACGGCCAGCGGGTGGCCAGCACCTGCCTGCGACGCACCGGCGCGACGCAGGCGGGATACGGCGTGATCGTGCCGGCCGAGAACGTGCCGGTCAACAAGGGCGCCGCGGATGACGACGGACTGTACGTCACGAGCGTCGAGACGGGTGAGACGAAGCTCGTCGCCTCCTATCGCAAGATCGTCAGCGAGGCCGTCCCGCGCATCGACGTCAGCCGCTACGGGCCCGGCGACTTCAACGGCTTCCACGTGAAGTGGAACTCGACGTCCGACCGCATCATGCTCGTGCTCCGCTACACGCCGCACAGCGGAGGCAAGCACAAGCCGCAACTGATCACGCTCAAGCCTGACGGCTCGGATATCCGCGTGGCGATCCCGACATCGCTGTGGGCCGACCGCGGCGGCGTGCACCCCAACTGGTGCCCCGACGGCGAGCACGTGCTGATGGACCTGCGGATCAAGGACAACGACCGCCACTACTACCTCGTGCAGGCCCGCTACGACGGCAGCGACCTGCACGTGATGGCCGACGTGCCGTGCGGGCCCGGGCATCCGACGCTCCACCCCGACGGGCGATACGTCCTGACGGATGACTACGCGAAGAAGAACCAGTTCGGCGACGGGACGAGCCCGCTGTGGTGGATCGACCTGGAGAAGGCCACGAGGACCACGCTCGCCCGCATCCCGGCTACGCCCGACTGCTGGGGCCCGAAGAGCGAACTCCGCGTGGACCTGCACCCGGCGTGGGACCACCGGTTCCGCTGCGCGGCGATAAACGCCTACCTCGGCGGCACGCGGCGGGTGCTCGTCGCCGATCTGTCGAGCCTGCTGGAACAGGGATGAGAGACGATCACAGATGAACGAGATGAACAGAGGAGAAGCGAGTATGGAACGCCGGAGTTTTCTCAAGTGGACGGGTGCAAGCGTGGCGGGGGGAGTGCTTCGCGGTGTCCTGCCGACGATGGCCGCACCGAAGAGCAAGCCGAACATCGTGCTGCTCATCTCGGACGATCAGGCGTGGACCGAGTACGGGTTCATGGGGCATCCCATCGTGCAGACGCCGCACCTGGATCGCCTCGCCTCGCAAAGCCTCGTCCTGACGCGCGCGTACGTGCCCACCAGCCTGTGTCGCCCGAGCCTCGCGACGCTGTCGACCGGGCTCTACCCGCACCAGAGCCGGATCGTCGGCAATGACCCGAAGGGCGGCAACAAGAACGTTGCCGGGCGGATGCAGATGATCGACGGCTTCCGCAAGCTGCCCCAACTCGCCCGCACACTCGGCGAGGCCGGCTACGTCAGCTTCCAGACCGGCAAGTGGTGGGAGGGCGACCCGGTCCGCAACGGCGGATTCACCGAGGGCATGACGAAGGCCGAGGGCAAGACGCACGGCCGTCACGGCGACAAGGGCCTGGTCATCGGACGACAGGGGCATCAACCCATCTACGACTTCATCGAGAAGCACCCGGGCAAACCGTTCTTCCTCTGGCACGCCCCGTTCATGCCCCACACGCCGCACACGCCGCCGAAGCGGATCCTCGCCAAGTACACGCCCAAGTGCACATCGAAGTTCGTCGCCCTCTACTATGCGATGTGCGAGTGGTTCGACGAGACGTGCGGCGAGCTGCTGGGGTATCTCGACAAGAAGGGGCTCGCCGACAACACGGTGATCGTCTACGTCTGCGACAACGGGTGGATTCAGAAGACGGCCAGCCGCGGCGCGGACTTCACGCGGTCCAAGCGATCGCCGTACGATGGCGGCGTCCGCACGCCGATCATGGTCCGCTGGCCGGGCAAGGTCGCGCCGCGGCGCGCCGACAAGACGCTCGCAAGCAGCATCGACATCGCCCCGACCATCCTGGCCGCGTGCGGACTGAAGCCCGCCGCCGACATGCCGGGCGTGAACCTGCTGGACGCCGATGCGATGGGCAAGCGCGAGGCGATCTTCGGGGAGATCTTCGAGCATGACATCGTCGAGTACGAGAACCCCGCCTCCGGTCTGCGGCATCGCTGGTGTATCGAGGGCACCTGGAAGCTGATCGTGCCCAACCCGGCCCGCATCAAGGACCAGAAGCCGGAGCTGTACGACCTCGCCGCCGACCCGCACGAGAAAACCGACCTCGCCGCGAAACATCCCGACCGCGTCAAGCGTCTTACACAGAGGATCAACGCCTGGTGGCCGGCGCGAACGGGCGGGTAAACCGCCCGGGATGGCCTGCAATATGCCATGGGATGTCTCGTTTGAGTATGCGAGGACAATGCGCTTGTTCCGACCCATCCCGGTGAGAATCTCCGCCGCGCTCGCGGTGTGTCTGCTCGTCGTGTCGACCGCTGGCGCGAAGCTGGAATCCGTGATCGAGAAGTTCGACAGTGGTCGGATCCGCCTGAGCTACACCGTCGACGAGCAGAAGCGCAAGCAGGGCCCCTACAGGGAATACCACGCCAACGGGCGAATCAAGACCTCGGCCGTCTTCAAGGACGACCTGCTGGAGGGCAAGTACCTCAAGCAGGACGACCGCGGGCGGACGGAGTTGGCGGCCGGCTACCGGGCGGGCAAGTTTCACGGGTGGTGCAAGAAGTACGAGGGCGGCAAGCTCGTCGCGGAGCAGGCGTACTTTGACGGGGCGGTCCTGTATCCGAAGGGGCTGACGCTGATCCGCCATCACTTGGCTGTCATCAGCAAGACGAAGATCGAAGGCACGAACTCCGGCGAGGTCGCCCGGGCGGTGCGGCGGGCGATGCAGTACCGGTACCTCTGCGACGTGCCCTGGGAGGGCCTGCGCGTCGACGCGAAGATGACCACCGAGGCGGATGCCGCGGCGCGGGTCTGCGAGATGCTGGGTCGCCTCTCGCACCAGCCGCCGAACCCGGGCATGTCCGAGGCGGACTACACACTCGCCAAGTACGGGGCGTCGCACTCGAACCTGTCGATGGGGTCGGGCATCGCCCGGTCGGTCGACAGCTACATGCACGACTCGGACCCGAAGAACATCGACCGCGTCGGGCACCGCCGCTGGGTCCTGTTCCCGCCGATGCTCAAGACCGCCTTCGGCGGATCGGGACGGTACTCCGCGATGCGCGTCATGGACAGGAGCCGCACCGACGTTCCCGACTATGACTACGTGGCCTATCCGCCGCGGGGCTTCCTGCCGACGGAGTACTTCGGGGAAGGGCGGGCGTGGCACGTGTCGCTGAACCCGCGCACATACGCCAGGCCCGACCAGAAGAAGGTCAAAGTCAGCGTGCATCCGGTGCGCGGGCGTACGTCCAGTCTGGACGACTTCGCCCGGTCGTCCGCGCTGAAGCTCAACTACTACAACGTCAGCAACAGCTCGTTCGGCACATCCGGGGCGATCATCTTCCGCCCCGACAACGTCAATCTCTCCGCAGGCAGCCGCTACTGGGTGAGCATCACCGGCGTCAAGACACGCGACGGCAAGGACGCGAAGATCGAGTACCTCGTGGAATTCACGAGGTAACGGCAGCGATTCGCGATTCGCGAACAGGGGGAATGGCAGCGATCAGCGGTCTGCGAATAGCGATCAGGGGAGAGGCTGTTCGGCCTGAAAGGCCGACAGAGTACAGCCCAGGGCAACGCCCTGGGTTGAGAGTATCCGCCGCCCTCCCCCCAAGCCCTGAAAGGGCGGAACAGCCGCGGCGGCCATTGCGCCCTTTCAGGG
>CAZEJA010000256.1:0-5221 GCA_964512215.1 uncultured Planctomycetaceae bacterium | reverse complement strand
CGTGAGCTTCGCCCCGGTGAAGGGCACGTCGAGTTCCGTGCCCGTCTTGCCTGCCCATGGGATGATCGTCTGGGGGCGTTCATGGGTATCGTCGACCGGCGGGACGTCGATGGCCAGGATCCACGTGTCGTAGTACTCCAGCCAGAAGTCCTCCAGGCCGACGCTGAAGGGCAGGCGCCCCAACTGCTGACCGTCGCCGTCCCGGACGATGCTGTCCGAGTGCCCCTCCTGGATACGCATGTACCCCGCGCGGATCTTCCGCGAGTTGAACAGTCGCTTCGCGAGGTCGTGCCCGCCCTGGGAGGCCCAGAGGCTTCCCACGAGCACGAGCAGGGAGCCGGCATGGATGGCAAGCAATCCGGGGGAGTGTCGCAGCCGCTTGAAGACGACCAGACCGAGAACGAACAGGGCAGAGAACAAGACCCAGAACAGGGCAAGCGGTCCCGAGTTGAACAGCTTCCGGGACTCCTCCGTGCCCGAGAACGCCCCCGCCCCCGACAGGACCACGAGCAGTCCGGTCGCGATCAGCGTCGCCCAGATTGTGATCTCACGTAGCCGCTTCAAGGAATCCTCGGTGTTCGCTCCCCCGCGGTCCGCGGGGCGACGGGTATCCTACCCGATCGGGCCGAAGCTGCCAGTGCGAATCCGGACACTCATGTCATCGTAGTCCCCCCGGTGCGAAGATGTCGGTCCGGCGGGGCGGCAATTCCGGACCCCATGCGAGAGTCCGGATCTCTTCAGGGGAGACGCAAGGCGCGGAAGGGCGGGGCTTCGGATTCCTTCATCGTCGTGACAAGGTTCGCGGAGTACGATATCCTTTCTACCAGGAGTTGGGAACGAACAGACGAGTGGGTTTCGGGAGAGGCGATGCCCGGAATGCTGTGCGGAAGCGGGAGGCACGAGCGTCTCGCAAGGCGCCCCGGCGTCGGGGACCCCGACAGCCCCGGGCGGCCGATCCGCCCGCCGGAAACACGACATGGACATCGCGCTATTCATCGGTACCTGGGCCTTGCCGTTGATCTACCTCGCACTGGTGATCGACTACGGGGCGACCTTCATCCTCCGCGTCCGGACGCGCCCGCACAATCCGTGGGTTCCGCTGGCCGTCGCGGTCCACGTGGCGCTGCTCGTACTGCGAGGCGCGTGGATCGGGGCCCTGCCGCTCGCGACGAACCCGGAGATCCTGTCGGTGATGGCCCTGTCGGCGGCGGCCGTCTACTGGGTGACGGAACTGGCCAGCCGTGACCGGCGCACCGGCGTATTCGTGTTCCTGCTGATCTTCCTGTTCCAGTACACCTCGTCGGTGTTCCTGTCGGGAACGTACCTGGAAGGCGGCGCGGGCGAGGCAGCCGGGCAGGTCGGATGGGGGCGCCTGCACTTCCTGCCCGCGAGCTTCGCGTACACGGCCCTGGCGTTCTCGGCCGTCTACGCCACGCTGTACCTGCTCGGGCAGCGCGATCTCCGACAGCATCGGATCGGGCTGCTGTTCGACCGCCTGCCGCCCCTGGAACTGCTCGGGCGCATGAGTTGGTACGCGCTGCTGGTCGGGTTTGTGCTGATGACCGCGGCCATGATCACGGGGTCGGTCCTGTTCAGCCGCGGCGCCTCGAGCGAGCAGGCGACGGTGGGGATGAAGATCGCCATGAAGATTGTCATCGGCTCGATCGCGTGGGCGATCTACGCCGTCGCGGTAGGGGGACGGCTGGTCGGGAAATGGTCGGTGCAGCGGGTTTCGCAGATTGCCGCCGTCGGGTTCCTGGTGATTCTGCTGCTGCTCGTGATGAGCATGATTCTGTCGTGATCCGGATGAACGCGATGAACGTATCCGTGCTGGGCATCAGTCACCATACGGCGCCGGTGGAGGTCCGGGAGAAGTTCGCGCTGCCGGGCGACCTCGCGGGGCGCCTGCTGCAGATTGTCCACACGGAGAACGTGCTCGAAGAAGCGGTCGTGCTGGATACGTGCAATCGCACGGAACTGTATTTCGTCCCGCGGTCTTCGCAGGATCCGCTGGAGTATCTCTGGGCGCGCATCGCGGAGGTGAAGGGCATCCCCGCGGGTCCGTCCCCGGACGCCTCGGCGTTGTACCGCTATGACGGGGACGAGGCGGTGCGGCACCTGTTCCGCGTCGCCGCGGCGCTGGATTCGCAGATCGTCGGCGAGCATCAGATCATCGGGCAGGTCAAGACCGCCTACGGGCTGGCCGTGGAGAAGCGAACGGCCCGATTCCTGCTGAACAAGCTGCTGCACCGGGCGTTCCGCGTGGGCAAGCGCGTCCAGACGGAGACGGACCTGGGGCGGGGATCCACCAGCGTCGCCCAGGAAGCGGTGGACCTGGCCGACCAGATCTTCTCCGACCTGTCGGAGAAGGCCGTCTTGCTCGTTGGTGCCGGAGAGACGGCCGAACTGGCGGCGCGACGACTGATCGGGCGGGGCGTGCGACGGGTCGTCGTCGCCAACCGCACGCTGGGACGGGCGGAGGAACTCGCCCAGCGCCTCGCCGAGGGGACGGCCGAGGAAGTCCTCGACCTGGATTCGCAGCCCGTGCGGTGCCCGGCGCTGCTGCAGATGCTGACCGGACGGGCCGCCGCCACCGAGGCCCCCTCGGGCCGTCCCGCCACGCGGGCGATCGAATTGAAGGACCTCCCGCAGGCGATCGCGGAGGTCGATCTCGTGATCTGCTCGACCGGCGCGCCCGAGCCCGTGCTGCGGAGCGAGGAGTTGGCCGGCACGATCGGCGAGTCCAACCGCTTGCTGTTCATCGTCGACCTTGCCGTGCCGCGGGACGTCGACCCCGCGCTGAGTCGCCTGCCGAACGTGTTTCTCTACAACATGGACGACCTCGACCGCGTCGTGACGCGGAACATCGAGCGGAGGCGGCAGGAGATCCCCCGTGCCGACGCGATCGTCGAGGCGGAAGTCCGCGAGTTCATCAAATGGGGCAACTCCCTGCAGGCCGCCCCGACGATCAAGCTGCTGCAGAAGCGATTGGACCTGCTCCGCGCCGCGGAGATCAAGCGATACGGCAAGACGTTCAGCCCCGACGACCGCGAGCAGCTCGACCCGTTCACCGAGGGGTTGTGCAAGAAGCTGATGCACGCTCCGATCGCGTACCTTCGGAAGGTGTCGGAGGAGGCGGGCACGGGCGAGCAGTTGGCGGCCGTCGACGCCATCCGACGGATGTTCGACCTCGACGAACTGGAGGACAACGAGTGAGTGAGATTGTCATCGGCACGCGCGGATCGTCGCTGGCGCTGTGGCAGGCGAACCACGTTCGCGACGTCTTGACGGACCTGCACGACGGGCTGAGCGTGCGGCTGGAGATCATCCACACGAAGGGCGACAAGGTGCTGGACACCGCCCTGCATCGGATGCTCGACAAGGGCCTGTTCACGAAGGAGATTCAGAACGCGCTGCTGGACGGGTCGGTGGATCTGGCGGTTCACAGCCTCAAAGATCTGCCCACGCAGCCGGCGCCCGGGCTGAGCGTGGCGGCGATTCCGTCGCGTGAGGACCCAGCCGACGCGCTGGTCGGCAAGGACGACGGGGGCCTGGACGCGGTTCCGCAGGGGGCGGAGGTGCTGACGGGCTCGCTGCGGCGGCGGGCGCAGTTGCTGCACGGGCGGCCGGACCTGACCGTGTCGACGGTGCGGGGCAACGTGGAGACACGGCTGCGGAAGCTGGACGAGTCGGACGCCCGCGCGATCGTGCTGGCGCGGGCGGGCCTGGTGCGGCTGGGGCTGGGCGATCGGATCACGGCGCGTCTGGACCCCGCGGAGTTCCTGCCCGCCTGCGGGCAGGGCGCGCTGGCCATCGAGACGCGAGCGGACGATGCGGACGTGCGGAAGCTGCTCGGGCCGCTCGATGACGCCGAGGCGCGAGCGGCGGTGACGGCGGAGCGGGCGGTGCTGGCGGCCCTGGAAGGCGGCTGTCAGGTGCCCGTCGGCGCGTACGCGTATGTGGCCGACGGGACGTTGAATCTGACCGGCATGGTGGCGAATCTGGACGGAACGCGGATGCTGCGAGCTGCGCTGACGGCGCCGCGGGCGGACGACGAGGCCGCCGCGGCGCTCGGGCTGAGCGTTGCGGAGGAACTCCGCCGCCACGGCTGCCAGGACATCCTTGACGAGGTCGCTCGTCACCTTCAACAGGAAGAATCGGAATCGAACTCATGAGCCAAGGTTGCGTGTATCTGGTAGGGGCGGGCCCGGGCGATCCCGGACTGATCACCGTGCGCGGACGCGAGCTGATTTCACAGGCCGACGTGATCGTGTACGACTATCTCGCGGCGCCGAAGCTGCTGACGTGGGCGCGCCCGGATGCCGAACGTATTTACGTGGGCAAGAAGGCGGGCGCCCACACGTTGAAGCAGGAGGAGATCAACGCGCTGCTGGTCTCGCTCGCGCAGAAGGGCTCGACGGTGGTGCGACTCAAAGGCGGCGATCCGTACGTCTTCGGTCGCGGCGGCGAGGAGGCGCTCGACCTGGTGGCCGCGGGGATCCCGTTTGAGGTCGTGCCCGGCGTGACGTCGGGCATCGCGGCCGCCTGCTACGCGGGCATCCCCGTCACGCACCGCAAGCTGGCCAGCAACCTCGGGCTCATCACCGGACACGAGACGCCGGACAAGGAGGACTCCGACCTCGACTACGCCGCGCTGGCGCGCTGGAACGGGACGCTGGAGTTCTACATGGGCGTCGCGAACCTGCGCCCGATCTGCGACGGGCTGATCGCCGAGGGGCTCGACCCCGAGACGCCCGCGGCGTTGATCCGATGGGGGACCACCTCGCGCCAGCGCGTGGTGACGGGCACGGCTGGAACGCTGCCGGACGTTGCCGAGCAGGCGGGCATCCAGCCGCCCGCGATGATCGTCATCGGCAAGGTCATCTCCCTGCGGGAGAAGCTGAACTGGTTCGAGCGTCGTCCGCTGTTCGGGCGGCGGATCGTGGTCACGCGGGCGCGGGCGCAGGCGTCGAGGCTGACGGCGGGGCTGGAAGCTCTCGGGGCGGAAGTCATTGAGACGCCGACGATCCGCATCGAACGGCCGGACGACCCCGGTCCGCTCGCGGAGGCGGTCGAGGAAATCGCGTCGTATGGCTGGGTCGTACTGACCAGCGCCAACGGCGTGCGGGGGTTCGTGGCGGCGCTGTACGAATCCGGGCGCGACGTTCGGGCGCTGAGCGGCGTGCGGTTGTGCGCCGTGGGCTCGGCGACGGCGGGGTGC
>CAZEJA010000255.1:0-5235 GCA_964512215.1 uncultured Planctomycetaceae bacterium | reverse complement strand
CCGCGCTGGCGTCCGAACGCACCCACTGTCGTGCATACAGCAGCAGCTTCGGGGCGTGCTCGTCCAGCCAGTACTCGGGAGCACTTTCAGCCGGCTTCATCTCTCCTCTTCACCCTATAGACACCGACCGGCGGCGTCTGTCCAAACGAATCCGGAGTTTTCAGGCAGGCGAGCGAATTGTCGAATGTCGATTGACGATTGTCGATTGATTGCCCGGAGAGCCGCGACCGTGAGGGAGCGGAACGGGACGTCCGATACATCGCCGAGAGGCAAGCCCACGCGCAACGGTCGCTCAGGGACGTCGTCGCCCGGGGAATTACAGGATGCACAGTCGCAGGACGAGCTGCGCTGCGACGTTGGCGTAGACGCCCGCGGCGAGGTCGTCGAGGAGGACGCCCCAGCCGTGGGGGAGTCTTTCCAGGCGCCGGGCGGGGGGCGGCTTGAGGATATCGAACAGGCGGAAGGCGGCGAAGGCGACGGCGGCGATGATCGCCCAGCGGCGCAGCCCCGCGCCCAACGGCATTCCCGCCAGCGCGAGTGCCTGTCCGGCCCACTCGTCGATCGTACACGCGCCGGGATCCTTCTTGCCGAACGCCTGCTCCGTGAAGCGCCCCAGCGCCACGCACGCGATGGAGGACGCCAGCAGGATCGCCGTCATCGTGCCGTCGACGCAGAGGAGCCTCCCGCCCGAGCCCCAGCAGACGAGCAGGAAGATGCCCGCGACGGCCGCCGAGCCCCACGTGCCCGGCGCCACGGGCAGATACCCGGTACCGAGTCCCGTCACCAGGAGTTTGCGGAGGCTATTCATCGCTGGTCAGCAGATCGCGGGCCTGCCCGATGTAGACGAACCCGCTGAAGACGGTCACGATCACGGACACCCACACCGCGATCACCTTCACCCAGACGGCCCAGACGGCGTCGGGCACGTTCGCGACCTGGTACAGAACCGTCCCGATGGCGACCGACTGGACGAACATCTTGATCTTCCCCGCGGGGGTGGCCGGGAACTTAACGCCGCAGGACTCGCTGTATCCCCGCACGGCCGAGACGATGAACTCGCGGGCGAGGATCGCGACGACCATCCAGGCCTGGACGGCGGAGTACATCCCACCGGTCAGCCAACCCGGCACGGCGGCTTCGGCGTCCGGGATGGCCCCGCCGCCGTAGGCGAAGTTCGATCCGCAGAACATCGTGAACGCCCCCACCACCAGCACCTTGTCCACGAACGGGTCGGCGATTCGCCCGAAGGCTGAGACAATGTGCATCTTCCGGGCGAAGTACCCGTCCAGCACGTCGGTGACGCCCGCGATGATGTGCACCACGAAGGCGGCGTTCAGCAGCCACCAGCCGGCAGCACTGCCCGGCTCGTACAGACCAACGAGCACAAAGAACGCGGCCGCCAGTGCGATGCGGCCGACCGTCAACTGATTAGGCAGCTTCCAATTCATACGAATTTCCAATTTCCAATTGTCGATTTCCAATTGGACGTTGGCAACTGCGTCGCCCTCTCACCTCTCACCTCTCACCTCTAACCTGAACCGACAATCAGGTCGTAGTCGTCCGAACCGACGACCTCGCCGCGAACGAACCTACCCGCCTCGACCGGCTGCGTCAAACAGCAAACGCTGTCGATGTCGGGGGCCTGGGCTGCGGACCGCCCGACGCACACGCCCCGCTCGTCGATGCCGTCGACGAGCACGTCGATCTCCCGCCCGACCATCGCTTCGTTCGCCGCAAAGACGATCTCCTGCTGGGCGAGCATGATCGCCTCGGCGCGGGCGGCCTTGACATCGTCATGGATCGCGCCATCCAGGGCGGCCGCGGGCGTGCCCTCTTCCGGGGAGAACTCGAACACGCCCAGGGCGTCGAAACGGAACTCCCGCACGAAGTCCAGCAGCTCCTCGAACTGCGCATCGGTCTCGCCCGGGAAGCCCGTGATGAACGTCGTGCGGATCGTCATGCCCTCGATGCGGCTGCGGAGCTTCGCCAGCAGTTCCTCCGTCTGCACGCGTGTTACGCGTCGGCCCATGCGGCGCAGGACGCCGTCGGAGATGTGCTGCAGCGGGATGTCCACGTAGGGCACGACGTGCGAGCAGTCGGCCATCGCGTCGATCAGTTCGTCGGTGAAGTTCCGCGGATAGGCGTACAGCAGGCGAATCCACTCGGCCCCGTCCAGGGCGTCCAGTGTCCGCAGCAGCGATGCGAGCGACTCGCCCCCGCCGAGGTCCTGCCCGTAGCTGGTCGTGTCCTGCCCGATGACGTTCAGTTCCACCGCGCCGTCGGCGATCAACTCCTGCGCCTCGGCGAGCACGTCCTCGGGCGGCTTGGAGCGGAACGGGCCGCGAAGGTCGGGAATCGTGCAGAACGTGCACCGCTGGGAGCAGCCTTCGGAGATGCGCAGGTAGGCGGTGTGGCGCGGCGTAAGGCGGAACCGCCCGGCGTCGGAGCCCGGCGCTCCCGTGCACGCGGCGACCTTCGCGACGCGCTGCGTGCCCGTCACGGCTGCGAGGATGTCCTCGCGGTCGTTGACGCCGACAATCGCGTCCACGCCCGGGGCCAGTTCGAACAGTTTCTCGGCGTCGCGATTGACAAGGCATCCCGCGACGACGACGCGCCGCGCCCCCCCGCTCTCCTTGCACGCCAGCGCCTCGGCGAGCACGTCCAGCGATTCGTCCCGGGCGGCCGACAGGAACCCGCACGTGTTGACCACGATCACGTCGGCGTCCTCCATCGGCGCGCCGACCAGGCACCCGCCCTCGGCCAGCAGCGCGAGCATCTTCTCGCTGTCGACCAGATTCTTCGGACAGCCCAAGGAGACCAACGACACACTCAATGGTTCATTCGGAGACATCAGGGAATCATATGCCAAACCGCGCTTTCGACGAAAGCCTAAGGCGATTTCGGATTTCGGATTGCGGATGTCGGATTGGGACGCGGAAGCACCCTCCCTCATGCCCACACGCGGCACACGCGGCGGATCGTTCGACAAGCGCCGATGGACACAGGCATGCTGTTGTTCAATCCGAAATCCGAAATCCGCAATCCGAAATCGTTATACTGTCCGCATGCCCGTGGAGTTGAAGCCATTTCGCATCGGTAACGTCGAGGTCGCCTCGCCCGTGATCCTCGCGGCGTTGGCGGGGTATTCGGACCTGGCCTACCGCCTGATCTGCCGCACCCACGGCGCGCCGTTCTGCACCACGGAGGTCATGCTCGCTCCCAGCGTGATGGTCGCGGGCAAGCTCCGCAAGCGCCTGCTGGCGTCCGACCGGGCCGACCACCCCGTCGGCGGACAGATCATGGGCAACTCGCCCGAGACGATGGCCGCCGCGTCGGTCATCCTCAGCCAGAACGGCTTCGACGTGATCGACCTGAACTTCGCCTGCCCCGTCCGCAAGGCGGTCCGGCGCGGGCGCGGCGGGCACCTGATGCGCGAACCCGAACTCGCCGTCGAGATCACGCGCGCCGTCGTCGAGGCCGTCGAGCGACCGGTCATGCTCAAGCTGCGACGGAGCTTCGACCAGGTCGACCCGACGAACGGGGCGTTCTGGCGGATCGCCGAGACCGCCTTCGAGTGCGGGGTATCCGCCTTGTGCGTGCACGGACGCTCCGTCGAGGCCAAGTACACCGGACCGGCCGACTGGAACTTCCTGGCGTCGGTCAAGCAGGCCTTCCCCGACCGGACGATCATCGGCTCGGGCGACGTGCTCACGCCGCCCGACGCGCTGCGCATGCTGGAACAGACGGGCGTCGACGCCGTGGCTGCCGCTCGCGGGGCGCTGGGCAACCCGTGGTTCTTCCGGCAGGTCCAGGACCTCGCGGCCGGCCGCGACCCGTACGTCCCGCCCCTCGCCGAGCAGCGACAGTGGCTGCAACACCATTTCGCCCACGCCTGCGAACTGTACGGAACGCGGCGCGGCCCGCGGATGATGCGGAAGTTCGGCATCAAGTACGCCCGCCTGCACCCGCACCCCAAGATCGTCCGGGCCGCCTTCATCGCCGTCAAACGCCCTGCCGATTGGCAGCGCGTACTGGATGAATGCTACGCGGATGTCTAGAATGCCTCCGGAAGCGTCCTGCCGGACGCCCCCACGCGACAGGCGACCGACCGAAAGGATCCCGTCATGACATCGATTCCGCGACGAACCATACTGACCGCCCTGGGCATGCTGCTCGCGCTGACCGCCCCCCTGCTCGCAGCCGAGCCCGAATACTCCGCCGTCTTCTTCGAAGGCAAGAAAGTCGGGCACGTCAAGTTCACCCGCGCCGTCGCGGACGGCAAGGTGACGACCCGCACCGACATGTCCATGGTCCTCAACCGGGGCGGGGCGGGCCTGACCATCAAGACGTCCGAATCCTCCGTGGAGACCGCCGACGGCAGGCCGCTGTCGTTCAGCGCGGTCGTCGACATGGCCATCATGGCCATGCGCCAGGAAGGCACGATCGCCAACGGCAAGCTTACCGTCCGCTCGACCGTCGGGGGCAAGACCACCGAGAAGACGATCGACTGGCCCGAGGGCGCCCTGCTGGCCGAGGGCCTCCGCCTGCTCGAGAAGCGAAAGGGCATGAAGGAGGGCACGACCTACACGATTCGCATGTTCGACACCAGCGCGCTGCGGGCCATGGACGGCAAGGTGGTGGTCGGTCCGACCCGGCGGGTCAGCCTGTTGCTGGGGGAGACGCGAAAACTCACCGAGGTCCAACTCACGCTGAGCCTCGGCACGGGCGAGATCGAAAGCCTCGTCTACATGGACGAAGACGCCAAGGCGATCAAGTCCACCACGGCGCTGATGGGCATGAAGATGGAGATCATCTCCTGCACCAGGGACCAGGCCTTGGCGCCCAACGACAAGTTCGACGCCCTGGACCGGTTCCTGCTGACCTGCCCCACGCCGCTGGGCAAGCTCCCGCGGGACGCGTCGGTCGCCTACACGCTGACGCCGACGACCGACAAGAAGCTGACGTTTCCGGCCACCGACAACCAGACGGTGAAAGTCAACGCCGACGGGTCGACGACCGTCACCGTCGCGCCCGCCCGGGGCGCCGCCGGCGCGACCTTCCCCTACACGGGCAAGGACCAGACCGCCCTGGACGCCCTCAAGCCCGCCGAGTTCATTCAGTGCGACGACAAGAAGCTCGTCGCCCTCGCCCGCAAGGCCGTCGGCAAGACCACCGACGCCGCCGAGGCCGTTCGGCGCATCGAGGCGTTCGTCTTCCAGTACATCCGCAAGAAGA
>CAZEJA010000254.1:0-5242 GCA_964512215.1 uncultured Planctomycetaceae bacterium | reverse complement strand
GGAGAAGAAGGCCCGCGTCGAAGACGCCCTGCACGCCTGCAGAGCGGCCGTCGAAGAGGGCATTCTCCCCGGCGGCGGCGTGGCCGTACTGCGGGCGCTGGGTGCGCTGGACAAGGTCAAGACCGTCAACGAAGACGAGAAGACGGGCGTGGACATCATCCGGCGGGCACTCGTGTCCCCGATCAAGCAGATCGCCGCAAACTCCGGTCTGGAAGGCAGCATCGTGGCCGCCAAGGTCACGGAGTCCGACGACGTGAACTTCGGGTTCGACGCGTTGGCGGGCAAGTACTGCGACCTGGTCAAGGCCGGCGTGATCGTGCCGACGAAGGTCGAGCGGACGGCGCTGCAGAACGCCGCGTCCGTCTCGGGCCTGTTGCTGACGACCGACGCGATCGTCAGCGAAATCCCGGAAAAGAAAGCCCCCGCCCCCGGCGGCGGCGAGATGGACGGGATGTACTAGAGGCAGCGATTAGCGATTAGCCAATAGCGATTAGGGAACGGCGGGTCGTCTCTTGGGACGGCCCGCCGTTCTTGTTGCGCGCAGCGCCGGTGTAGCCCTCGGCGACGCGCGCGAGCCGCGACCGCGAGGGAGCGGGTGGCTGGGCGGCAGGCATTCCTGCGAGGTTCCGCTCCCTTACGGTCGCGGCTCGTCCGCATCTGCCGCTGTGCGATGTCGGACTTCTGCACGTCTGACGAGGGGATGTCTTGCCGCCGGACGCTGCGCGTCGGTATGATAGACCAACTCTCCGTGCGAGGTCGGGAATGAAGACTCTCACCAAGCCATCCAGTCGTTTCGTGCTGACTGTTCTGCTGGCCGGTGCGGTCGTGCTGATCGCGGTCGGCCCGCGGGCGGCCGGGCCTCTGCGCAGGATGGCCCACTACGTGATCGCGCCGTTCGGCGATCCGGCCATGTACGTGACGACGGCGTTCAAGGGCTTCGTCGGGCGCGAGAGCGAAGGGATTTCCACGGACGAGGCCCGGCGGCTGCGGGACACGAACGACCGCCTGTACGGGGCGGTGGTGGCGCTGGGCAACGAGGTCCGGCGCTTGAAACTGCAGCGGTCGAAGATGGAGCATCTGGGCTTCGGGCCGCTCAAGGACTTCCCGTGCGCGTTGATTCCGGCGCGGGTGGTGGCGGGGGAGTCGCTTCCCTACGGGGAGACGCGCCTGGTCAACCGCGGCACGGCCCAGGGCGCCCGGCAGGGGGCACGTGTGACGACGCGGAAGCTGTGGACCGATCGCGCCAAGGACCTGCAGGGGCGGTGGGCGACCATCGCGGGCGAGGCCCTCGTGGGGCGTCTGACCGAGAGCGGCGCGTTCTCGGCGCGGCTGCAACTGCTCACCGACCGGCGATTCGAGCTGCGGGCGCGGATCCGCCGCGTCATTAACGCCGCGAATCCCCGGAAGATCACCGTCATCGAGAAGGACACGGCGGCCGAGCGGACGCTGACGCAGGAGAACAACGTCTCGGTCGACGTCGTGGTCCAGGGCGACGGCGCCGACGGGCTGGTCGTCAAGACGGTGGCGGGGCGACACAACATTCAGCCGGGCGACTGGGTCTTCACGCGGAACGACGAGGCGTTCCTCCCCGCGACGATTCGCGTGGGCAAGGTCAGTGCGGTGGGCCCCGATCCGGACCACCCGGCGTTCATGACGTTGAAGATCACCCCCTTCGCCGACCTCGACGCGCTGCGGGAAGTCTTCATCGTCGTGCCCGAAGGCGACCGCCTCGGCGCCGACCGGGCGGGGGGGGGACGCTGATGCACTGGATCCCCTTCGCCATCGCGACCTATATCGTCGTCCTGCTCCAGACCACCCTCGGCGGGGTGCTGACGCTCACGGGAACGGGCATCGGCACGATCGGGCCGGACTTCGCAGCCATTCTGGCTGTCTACGTCGCCCTGCACGGGCGGAAGGCCGCCGACGTGATGATCGCCGGATGGATTCTGGGTTTCGCGCTGGACCTGACCGCGTCGGGAGCGGCGCTGGGCGTGATGGCGCTGGCGTACGCGTTGGCGGCCGGCGGGGTCTTCCGCATCCGCGAGGCCTTCTTCCAGGAGCGAGCCCTCACGCAGGCGCTGTTGGTGGTGGCGTTTTGTGCGGTCACGCACGGCGTGTGGGTAACCGCCCAGTACGCCCGCGCCAGTGACCTGATGGCGGCGAGCGATTACGTTCGCCTGCTGCTGCAGGCCGGGGCGCTGGCGCTCTATACCGGGCTGCTCACGCCCCTGGTCAACATGGCCCTGCAGTATTGTCGCGCATGGTTGATCCCGATGCCCACCGGCCGATCGAGGCGATAGTCCGGAGAACGGAAGACCACAGAGACACAGAGATCGCAGAGAAGATGGCGGCTTGTCGCGGGTACAGTACGGATCGTCTGCTGTGAATAGCGCGAGGTGCAGGCTGTCCGGCGCAGCGGTCTGGGAACACAGGCAATCCGTCCGGCGCGCACAGCCTCTGTGTTCTCTGTGCCTCTGTGGTGAAAGAGCCTGACGGCTTACAGGCGGAACGATGTACAAGCACCGGATCAAAATCTTCCTGGGGATGATCGTCCTGGTCCTGCTGGGCCTGGGCGGACGGTTGTGGTACCTGCAGATCGTCCGGGGCGACTACTACCGCGAGCAGGCCGAGAAACTGCTCCGCACCATCCGCCTGCTGCCCGCCCCGCGGGGGCGCGTCCTCGACCGGCGGGGGAACCTGCTGGCGCTGGACAAGGCGTGCTACGACTTCTGTCTGGACTACCGCTTCCTGACCGCCGACGTCGGGTGGATCCGCCGGGAAACGCGCCACATCGCTCGCACCGAGGATGTCAGCAAGGAGCAGGCCGCCGATCTGTTCGCGCAGCGCACGGAGAAGACCTGGACGCTGGCGCGGCGGACGGCGGAGCAGGCAGGGGTGGACATGGACGAGGTCGTCGCGCGGATTCGGCGTCGCGTGGAGCGGGTCCGCGAGATCGTCGGCATGGACGTGCGCGAGCAGCGCGCCCTGCACGTGATCGTGCCCGGGCTGGACGACGAGATGAGCACCGAGGGCACGGTGGGCGCGTCGGTCCGCCCGAGCCTGAAGCGCTGGTACCCCTTCGGGCAGACCGCGTGTCACACGATCGGCCTGACGGGGCAGGTGACGGCCGACGAGCAGGAGGAGTTCAACCTCACCGCCGAACAGGCGGAGTGGCTGCAGCGGATGCGGAGCAACTACCTGCCGGGCGACACCATCGGCAAGCGCGGCGTGGAGAAGCTCTGCGAGGCGACGCTGCGGTTGAGGCGCGGCTACCGCGAGACGCGCCGCGGCGTCGACGGCCTGGAGGTGCTCGAGGAGGTCCTCGGCGCCCCCGGCGGCGACGTCCACGTGACGCTCGACATCGAGTTCCAGGCGGAACTCGAGACGTTGATGAAGAATACGGGCAAGAGCGGCTGCATCGTCGTGCTCTCCGTGCCGACGGGGGAAGTGCTGGGGCTGGTGAGTTGGCCGGGCTTCGACCTGAACCGCTATCGGGAACTCTACGCGGACCTGATCGCCGACCACGTCGACCTGCCGCTGCTGCACCGGGCGGCGGGCTCGCCGTATCCGCCGGGTTCGACGATGAAACCGGTCACCGCCCTGTCGGCCCTGGGGGCCGGGAAGCTCTCGACCTCGACGACATTCAACTGCCAGGGGTATCTGCACACGCCGTCGGCGTTCCGCTGCTGGATCTGGAAGTACCGCCGCGGGCACGGGTCGCTCAGCGTCACGCCCGGGCTCAAGAACAGCTGCAACGTGTTCTTCTACCGCGCGGGCGAGCGCGTGGGGGCGGAGCAGTTGTGCGAGTGGTTCCGCATGTTCGGCTTCGGCGTCAGGCCCGGGTCCGGGCTGCCGGAGGAGAAGGCGGGTTCCCTACCGAACGAACAGCGCCTGCGCGAGCAACTCGGGCACGGGTTCCAGCCCGCCGACGCTCGGTTCATGGCGATCGGGCAGGGGCGGATCTCCGCGACTCCGCTGCAGGTCGCCAACGCGATGGCGACCATCGCGCGGGACGGGTTGCTGCTCTCGCCGATGCTGGTGCTGGAGGGCGGGCCCCCGCGCATCCGCGTGCAGCTCCCGCTGGCGCCGGAGCATCTGCGGGCGGTCCAGCGCGGGATGTACCAGGTCGTCAACGAACGGGGCGGGACGGCCTACAAGATCTTCCATCCGCCCGGCGTGTCGCCCGACGTGGAGGTCTGCGGCAAGACGGGCACCGCCCAGACCACCCCGCGGCGCGTCGACGGGCGCATCGTCCGCCAGGGCGACACGGCCTGGTTCGCGGGGTACGCGCCGTACCGCAATCCGCAGATCGCCTTCGCCGTGATGGTCGAGTACGCCGGCAGCGGATCGGCCAACGCGGGCCCCGTCGCACGTGAACTGATCCGCCTCTGGCGCCAGGACCGCTTCCGCCACCTGCACTGACCGACCGCCCATGCTTGAGAATCTCCGGAGATATTTTCGCTACACGAGTTGGCCGATTCCCGCGGCCATGGTGACGCTCATGGCGTTCGGCGTGCTGGCGATCCGCGTCTCCGAACGGGCGGACCTGACGCTGGCGGGGTTCTCGATGCGCCAGTTCATCTTCGCCTGTGCGGGCCTCGGCGTGTTCGTCGGCGCCACGCTTGTGCCGTATCCGCGATTCGGACGGGCCGCTTATGTGCTGTTCGGCGCGACGCTCGCGCTGCTCGTGCTCGTGCTCTTCCTGCCGGCCGTCCGACAGTCGCACCGGTGGATCGATCTGAAGCTCATCAAGCTTCAGCCCTCCGAGGTCGCCAAGCTCACCTTCATCATCCTCCTGGCGTGGTACCTGCGGTACGGCGACCACTACCGGCGCCTGCGGGGGCTGATCGTCCCGTTCGTGCTCACCTTCGTGCCCATGGGGCTCATCCTCAAGGAGCCCGACCTGGGCACGAGCCTGCTGTTCCTGCCGACGCTCTACTTCATGCTGTTCATGGCCGGGGCGAAGCTGCGCCACCTGCTGGGGATCATCGCGGTCGGCACGGCGATTCTGCTCGTCCCCGTGCCGCTCAAGGTGCCCGCCGGCATGTCGCCCCGGGAGGTCCAGGACCGCACGTCGCTGTGCTACTGGACGATCGACGCCGAGGGCGGCAAGTACATCGTCTCGGCCGCGCCGCTGTCGATGATGGAGCACCACCAGCTCACGCGCATTCAGGGCTGGCTGCGGCAGGAAGACCCGCGCGTCGCGCGGGGCGTGGGGTATCAACTGCACCAGTCCAAGATG
>CAZEJA010000253.1:0-5248 GCA_964512215.1 uncultured Planctomycetaceae bacterium | reverse complement strand
TCTCTGTCGGCCTTCGGACGAGGGCGTAACACGGAGAAAGACGAACGTGAGCAAGTGGCGGCCCGTTGGACAGTTTGCGTGCGACCACCCCGTTGACTTGCCACTTTTGGGGGGCATACAATAGTGGCACCAGAGGATGCAGGTCTGTTCCCTGATTGGTTTCTCGAGGCCCTGTTTCGCTACCCAACGGTCTTGCTGTCGGGCAGTTCCCGGCGCGAAGGGAAGGGAAGTCGTCTATGAAGATAGCCGTCTCCGGTAAGGGCGGGGTGGGGAAGACGACGCTGTCGTCGATGCTGACCGGCGCGCTGGCGCTGCGGGGGCGGACCGTCATCGCCGTCGACGCCGACCCCGATGCGAACCTGCCGTCCGGGCTCGGTGTGGGCGACGACGAGCGGATCACGCCCATCGCGGAGATGGACGAGATGATCGCCGAGCGGACCGGGTCGAAGGACGACTACGGCGGGTACTTCCAGTTGAACCCCAAGGTGGACGACATCCCCGAGCAGTTCGCCCGGCGGATCGGCAGCATTCGCCTGCTCGTGCTCGGCGGCGTCAGCCAGGGGGGCGGCGGGTGCATCTGCCCGGCCACCGCGCTGGTCAAGGCGCTGCTGACCCATCTGGTCATCGGGCGCGACGACGCGGTGATCATGGACATGGAAGCCGGCATCGAACACCTGGGTCGCGCGACGGCGGAGTCCACCGACGCGCTCGTGATCGTGGTCAATCCGGCGCCCTGGTCCGTGCAGACGGCGCTGCGGGTGCAGAAGCTGGCCGGCGAGATCGGACTCAAGAAGTTCTTCGCGGTCGCCAACCGCGTGACCGACCCCGCCGAACTGGACGACATCCAGGCCCAACTGGGCGACATCCCGCTGATCGGGCACATCCCGCATGACCCCCGGTTGGTCAAGGGGATCGTGACGATCGCCGACGGCGGCGGCATTGAACCGACCGAAGCGTTCGCCGACCATATGGCGAATGTCGAGGGCATCCTGTCCGAGTTGGAGAACCGCCTGTAGTTCCTGTGCAGTGGAGACGTGAGCGCATGACGGAAGAACAAGTCGCAACAGCCGCGACGGTCTCGCCGCCTCCGAGCGATGAGATCGAGGCCCTTCTGGACCGGCTGCTGCGCGTTCCGGACGGCGCCGAGGGGGATGCGGAAACCAACCTGATCGGCCTGCTCCAGGACGTGCAGGACCACTTTGGCTACCTGCCGGCGCCGGCGCTGGATTCCCTCAGCCGCCGGACGCGCATCCCGCTCAGCCGCATCTACGGCGTGGTGAGTTTCTACGCGCAGTTCTACACGTCTCCGCGCGGGCGGCACACGATTCTCTGCTGTCGCGGCACGGCCTGTCACGTCAAGGGCACCGACCGCGTGCTGGACATGATCCGCCAGACGCTCGGTATTGAGCAAGGGCAGTCCACACCCGACGGGAAGTTCTACCTGGAGACGGTCGCCTGTCTGGGCACGTGCTTCCTCGCCCCGGTCATGATGATCGACGACCAGTATTACGGCACGCTCACGCCGCAGCGGGTCGAGAACATCCTCACCACCTTCGACACGGGGGGCGCATGAAGTCACTGACATCCGTCGACGATCTGCTCCGCCTGCAGACGCCCGCCGATGATTCGGGGCGGGCGACGATCCGCGTCTGCTCCACCGGCTGTCGCGCCCTGGGCGCCCTGGACGTCTGCGAGGCGCTCGAGAAGGAAGTCGCCGCGCAGAACGCAGGCGACCGCGTGGAGATCGTGCGGGCCGGCTGCCACGGACTGTGTGCGTCGGCCGTCGCGCTGGTGATCGACCCGCAGGGCATCTTCTACCGCCACGTCAAGCCGGACGACGCGGCCGAGATTATCGAGAAGACCATCCTCGGCGGCGAGGTCATCGACCGCCTGTGCTGGTCCGGCGGCGACGGCACGGTGGCGATGCAGAACGACATTCCGTTCTACCAGCACCAGACGAAGCGCGTGCTGCGGAACTGCGGCATGGTGGATCCGTGCAGCCTGGAAGACGCGATCCGTCACGGTGCCTACGCCGCGGCCGGGCAGGCGCTGGCGTCGCTCGCGCCGCAGCAGGTCATTGATGAAGTCAGCGCCTCCGGCCTTCGCGGCCGCGGGGGGGCGGGCTTCCCGACGGGGCGCAAATGGGCCTTCGCGCGCGAGGCGCCGGGCGACGCCAAGTACATCGTCTGCAACGCCGACGAGGGCGACCGCGCCCTGCTTGAAGGCGACCCGCACCTGGTCATCGAGGGGATGATCCTGGGCGCCTTCGCCATCGGCGCGACGCGCGGGTTCATCTACGTCCGGGCCGAATACCCCATCGCCATCGAGCATACCGAGATCGCCCTGGACCAGGCCCGCGCCGCGGGACTGCTGGGCGAGGATATTCTGGGCACGGGCGTGAGCTTCGACATCGAGATCCGCCAGGGCGCCGGGGCGTTCGTCTGCGGCGAGGAGACGGCGCTGATCGCGTCGCTCGAAGGCCTGCGGGGCATGCCGCGTCCGCGCCCGCCGTTCCCGGCCGTCTCCGGGCTGCGCGACAGCCCGACGTGCATCAATATCGTCGAGACCTGGGCCAACGTCCCGCGCGTGCTGGAAACGGGCGCCGCCGAGTACGCTTCGGTCGGCACGGACGGGTCCAAAGGCACGAAGATCTTCGCGCTGGCCGGTAAGGTCGAACGCACCGGGCTGGTCGAGACGCCCATGGGCGCGACGCTGCGGCAGATCGTGTTCGACATCGGCGGGGGCATCCCGCGCGGGCGCCCCTTCAAGGCCGCCCAGATGGGCGGGCCCTCCGGCGGGTGCGTGCCCGCGGAACACCTGGACCTGCCGATCGACTATGACTCGCTCCAGGACATCGGCGCCATCATGGGCTCGGGCGGGCTGATCGTGATGGACGACGCGACCTGCATGGTCGACATCGCCCGCTTCTTCACCGAGTTCGTCCAGGATGAATCCTGCGGCAAGTGCGTCCCGTGTCGCGTGGGCACCAAGCGGATGCTGGAAATCCTCACGCGGATCACGCAGGGCGAGGGCGAGCCGGCCGACATCGACCGCCTGGTGGAGTTGGGCGAGATGATCCAGGAATCGTCCCTGTGCGGGCTGGGACAGACGGCGCCCAATCCCGTGCTGTCGACGATCCGCTACTTCCGGGATGAATACGTCGCCCACGTGGTGGACGGGAGATGCCCCGCGGGCGTCTGCAAGCCGCTGACGACGTTCGTGATCGACGCCGAGGCATGTACGGCTTGCGGACTGTGCCGCAAGGCATGCCCCGTCGAGGCGATTCGCGGCGAGAAGAAGGTCCCCCACGAAATCGACCAGGACACGTGCACCGCCTGCGGCGCCTGCCGCGACGTCTGCAAGTTCGACGCGGTCGGCACGGCGTAACGAGACGACATGGACAACGTCAAGATAACCATCGACGACCAGGACGTGAGCGTTCCCGAGGGGACCACGGTTCTCGAGGCCGCATGCTCGGCGGGCATCGAGATTCCGCACCTGTGCTACGGCGCGGAGTGGAAGCTGGCCCCCACGGGCTCGTGTCGCCTGTGCGTGGTCGAGGTTGAGGGCGCCGCGTCGCTGATCGCTTCCTGCGCGCATCCCGTCTCGGAAGGCATGGTCGTCCGCACGGACACGGATCGCGTCCAGCGGACGCGGCGAATGGTGATCGAACTGCTGCTCTCGGACCACCCGCACGACTGCCTCACCTGCGAAGGCGGCGGGTGCTGCGATCTGCAGAAGTACGCCTACGAGCTGGGCGTCAAGGAGTCCCCGTATCCGTGCGAGCCCGTCGAATCCGACCCGGTGCAGGACGGTCCCGCGATCGTCTACGACCGCAGCAAGTGCATTCTCTGCGGGCGGTGCGTGCAGGTCTGTCAGGACGTGCAGGCCAGTTGGGCGATCGACTTCGCCGGGCGGGGCTTCGACGCGACCATCGCGCTGCCCCCGGACCGGTCGCGGGCGCAGTCGACGTGCGTCGAATGCGGCAACTGCATCGATGTGTGTCCGACCGGCGCGATGAGCTTCGCCGGCGCCGCCGGCGCGGGGCGGGACTGGGAGCTGGACCGCACCGCGACGATCTGCCCCTACTGCGGGTGCGGATGTACGATCGTGCTCAACACGCGCGACGACGAGATCGTGCAGGTGACGGCCGATCCGGACCTCGGCATCAACGGCGGCATGCTCTGCGTCAAGGGACGGTTCGGCGTGGACTTCGTGGGGCACCCGGAGCGGCTGACCGATCCGCTGATCCGCCGCGACGGCGAGCTTCAGCCCGCAACGTGGGACGAGGCGCTTGACCTCGTCGCCGAGCGCCTGACCGCGATCAAGGCCGAGCACGGCCCCGATGCGATCGCCGCGCTGGCGTCGGCCAAGTGCACCAACGAAGAGAACTACATCCTCCAGAAATTCGCGCGGGCGGTGATCGGGACCAACAACGTCGACCACTGCGCCCGCCTGTGTCATTCCTCCACCGTCACCGGTCTGGCGAGGGCGTTCGGCAGCGGGGCGATGACCAACGCCATGCCGGACTTCGAGGTCACCGACTGCGTGTTCGTAATCGGCTCGAATCCCACGGAATGTCACCCGATCATCGGCTCGGCCATCAAGCGGGCGGTCGTGCAGCGCGGGGCGGACCTGGTCGTGGCAGACCCGCGGGCGATCGAGTTGACGGAAGTCGCAGCGCTGCACATGCAGCAGCGGGGCGGCACGGATGTGGCGCTGATCAACACGATGATGCACGTGATCCTGGAAGAGGGTCTCGCCGACGAGGCCTACATCGCCGAGAGGACGGAGGGCTTCGAGGAGCTTCGGGAGGCCGTCGCCCCGTACACGCCGGAACTTGGCGAGAAGATCACGGGCGTGCCGGCGGAGGATATCGCCCGCGCCGCTCGCACCTACGCGAAGGCGCCGTCGGCGATGATCGTCTACGCGATGGGCATCACGCAGCATACGACCGGCACGGACAACGTCCTGTCGCTGGCGAACCTGGCCATGCTGACGGGCAACGTCGGCATTCCCGGTGGCGGCGTGAATCCCTTACGGGGGCAGAACAACGTCCAGGGCACCTGCGACCTCGGCGCCCTGCCGAACGTCTATCCCGGATATCAGAAGATCGACGACGAGGCGGTCCACGAGAAGTTCGAGGCCGGGTGGAACGCGACGCTCTCGACGCAGCCGGGCCTGACCGTCGTGGAGATGATGAACGCAGCGGCCGAGGGTACGCTCAAGGCACTGGTGCTGATGGGCG
>CAZEJA010000252.1:0-5262 GCA_964512215.1 uncultured Planctomycetaceae bacterium | reverse complement strand
GTCCACCAGACGGATCACGTGAGCGGCCAGGTCGGGCTTGACCCAGAAACCGTTCCACACGTTCTCGACCGCGACGATGACCTTCGCCTTCTCCGCGGCCGGAATGCAGCGCTTCAACGCCTCGACCGTCGCGTCGGTCGCCTGGTTCTGCGCGGCGATGTAATCCGCATACGGCGCGTTGTCGCCCTTGACCACGCGCGTGACGTGACCGGTCTTCTCGTCGAACTCGATGTCGAATTCCCACGGCTGCGGGACGGCCTTGACCTTCCCCAGACGACACGGAACCATCAGGATCGCGTCCGCACCGTAGCCGGCCGCCGCCTCGCACGCGGTGCCGATCGACTTGATGTCGGTGGCGACGCTCTTGGGGTTGTTGAAGTTCAGCCACGCCCGCAGCACCGAGTGGATCTTCATGCCCGTCTTGTCGGCGACCCTGCGGGCCTTCTCCGCGTCGGACCGCTTGACGTTCCACGCGCCGCATTCGACGCCCTCGAAGCCCGCCGCCTTCATCGTCGCCAGCGTCTTCTCGCTAATCTTCCCCGTAATCAGCGCCTTGTGCAGCGTCGTGGTGAACCCGCCCGCGCCCGGCTTGGCCGCCGCCGCGCCCAGAGACGCCGCACCCGCCCCCACCGCCGACGCCGCCAGAAACTCCCGTCGTGTCACCGTCGTATCCATGTGTTTCGCTTCCTTTCCGAAAGAGCATTGCATTGTCGATCACGTCATCAGCCCCGACATCATACCGTCCCCCTCCCCCCATTCCACCGTTTTCATCCGAAGTGTCCGGGCCAGCGCCGCCGCCCGACCTGCGCCTAGCCCTACTGCTTGCCTTTCCCCAGTTGCTTGCGGAGCTTACTGAGGTCGGCGCCCAGGAGATCCTTTTCTTCCTTGTCCTTGATCTTCGCGAGCTGAGCGTCGGCGAGGTCGAGGTACTTGCGGGCGGCTTTCGCGTCGCCCTCCAGCAGGCTCGCGTGGGCCATGACCTCGTACCCGTATCCCAGGGAGAACGCGGAGAGCTTGTGGTCCTTGGAGACCTGGATGACCTTTTCACCGAACTGCTTCGCGAGGTCTGTATCCCCGGCCAGGCAGTTGACCCGCCCCAACTGCCAGTAGGCAATGGACAGGTTCATCGGCTTGCAGTCGGTCCGCTGCTTCCAGTGCCACAGCGACGCGTTGGCCAGCAGCAGCATGTCCTCCGTCTCGGCGCCGGTGCGGGTCTTCTTGTCAATCAGAGTCCAGCACTTGTTGAAGCAGTCGGCCGAGAAGTACTGGTGCAGCATCTGCCTGGACTCCTTCTCCTTCAGGACAGACCTGGTCTTCTCCAGCAGTTCCTTTCGTTTCTCCGTCATGCGGCTGGCCTCCTCTGCCAGGCACATTACGCAAGTGATAAGAACGAGCACGATCAGTACGTACTTCACAGCCGTTCTCCTTCCTGAGGGATACGGGAACAGTCATTCACAGACGACGCGAAAGCCAACGTCGCGGACAGCCTGATCGGGCGGGTAGCTCAAGCGGAAGCTGCTGCGACATCGCTTGGGCCGGTCCGTCCACGACCCGCCGCGCACGACCATTCTAGCCGGGCGATTGCCCCCGGCAACGCTGCGCTTGCTGCGGTCATACGGTGACCGGGTCCACTCCGCGACGTTGCCGTGCATGTCGTACAGGCCCCACGGGCTAGGTCGGAAGCTGCCTACGGGGGCCGAGACGCGGTACTTGTCGTCAAACCGCGTGTCCGCCGGTCGCCATGCGGGAATGGCGGCGGGGACGTGAGGGTAGTCGACGGCATGGTGCGTGGCGTCGGAGACGTTCGCGAACGGAGAGAAGTCGTCGTCCAAGCCGCCGTACCACAGCGGGGTGGCCGTCCCCGCCCGGCAGGCATATTCCCACTGCGCCTCCGTGGGGAGCCTGCACGCGCGGCCGGTCTTCGCCGACAGGTGCCGACAGAAGGTCATCGCCTGCTGCCACGACACGCGAACCACCGGCTGGTCAGGCCGGTTGACGCGGTAGCCTCGCTGGTACGGGCCGAACTGCTCGAACTCCCCCGTTTCCCGCCCGCTGTCATGCTTCGGGAAAAGGGAGCGGAACTGGCGGTTGGTGACCTCGCAGCGCCCCAGCCAGAAGGGCTGGGCGATCTTCACCCGCCGCAGGGGGCGTTCGTCGGGATGGCCGGCGCGGTCGCCCATGATGAACTCCCCGGCCGGGATGCGAACCAGCTCCAGGGACACGCCGTCGGCAAGTTCGATGCAAAGCGTCGGCGTCTTCCCGCTGTCGCCCTGCTGCCGCCGCGCAGCCTCGGCCGAACTCATCGGCCAGTTCGGGCAGCGTATCTCCCTGTCGGCGGGTTCCGGACGCGGGGACGGCATGATCGGTTTCGACGGCTTCCGCGCCAGATCGTAGACGGCCTCGCCATCCTCATCGATGCCGGCGTAGCGCCTGTGAAGTTCGCGGCGCCGCGGGGACTGGTAGTCGATGAGCTCGCCCTTGTTGTGCCCGCACACTTCCCGCCAGGTTCCGTGGGCGGGGGCGTTCAGGTCGATCCAGGTCACCAGCCGATCCCAGGCCTCCGGGGAGAGGCGCACGTTGTGGTGGCCTTTGCGAAGCATCTGGATCAGCTTGGAAGTGTCCGCATGGAATTCCCGGACCGGGAGGACGTGGGCGTCGCTTTCCTGCGTCGCAGTGTGAACGAACTTCCGTAGCTCGATGTAGGAAGGGGTGAACCGCGCGTTGTATCCCATGCCGGGCGTCTGGATGGGCTCGCGCGCGGTCAGGTCGGAGATGCGCGACCCGTCCGGGCGCGGTGTCCCGTTGTGACACCCCACGCAGTACCTGTCCAGCGCGGGCTGGACCTCTCGCTTGAAACTGAACCCCCGCGCCGGACCGTACCAGGGCTTGATCTCCGACGGCTTGCGTCCTGTGGCCTGGACGCGTCGCGACGGCGGGGCCGTGTTCTGCTTCTCGTGGCAGCCGACGCACGAGACGACCTCCCCCGGCATGGCGGTGAACCAGCTTCGCATCCACTGGACGGCCTTGCCTTCGGCGTCGAGCGGCTGCACGGAGATCGGCGTGCAGGCGGGCACGCGGAAGCAGGCCGACCCGTCGGCCTCGACGGGCACCGTGCCCAGGATGCGCCGGACGTCCCAAGGCCCGTCCATGCCGACCCGGTCGGGCTCGCCGCCCATGCCGCGGAAGGCGAACTCGTAGCTCATCACGCGCAGGGACCGGATCGCTCCGCGCCGCACGCCGCGAAGCCCCTGCCCCGCGTGGACGTCCGCCAGAAGAACCACCGCATCCTTGCGCGACAGATCCACCTTGTCCGCGATCACGGGCGGGGTGCGTGTCTTCCGCAGTGGAATCGGTTCGAGCATGGCGTAGCCGGGCTCCTCGCGGAGCAGCACGAAGTTGTCAAACCCATCCACCAGGTAGACGCCCCACAGGGATTCGCGCGTCGGCTTGCAGGAGACGAGGTAATACCTGTCGCTGAGCGGATACGGATGCAGGAATCGGGGCCAACTCCTCGCGACCAGCCCGTCCTGCAGGATCGGCTCGACGCGTTTGCCGTAGCCGGGAATGCGCTGGACCGCGCCGGTCGCTTCGTGCCGTCCGCGCGCCGGGTCGAAGATCACCAGTTCCCCCATGCGCGGGCTGTCGTGGTGCCCGCCCACCACGGCGACGACTTTCGTGGGGTGATTCGGGATCGGGCGGGCATAGAACATCGCCGACGGCCAGTACGAGTTGCTCCCGTAGTACTCCATCTGCTCCGTGCCGTCGGGATTCATGTGGAACAGCAGGCGGTAGAACGCGTGGGGGACGTCCGCGTACTCCCAACGCTGGTACAGCACGCGGCCGTTGTTCAGCACGGTCGGGCACCAGTTGTGATCCTGATCGACGGTCAGCCGGCGGATCGAGCCGCCGCGCCCGAGCAGATACAGATTCGCGACGTGGCTCTTACCGCCCACGCAGGGCACGCCGGTGAAGGTGGCGGTCGACGTGAACAGGATGCGACCGTCGGGCAGGTAGCAGGCGTCGTAGTTGTCCACGTCGGGTTCGCTGATGAGAGGCAGTTGTCGCAGGTCCGTGTCGGCGACGTTCCGCTCGTACACCTGCCACCGGCCGGCTTTGTCGGGCATGGAGAAGAGCATCCGGCGACCATCGAAATGCAGGTCCACGTCGCCCACGAAGCGCCCGCCATCGGGCTCATGCAACTTCGAGAGGCGCCCGCCGGGTCCCACGGGCGAGAGGACGCAGATCTGGTTGTCGTAGCCGGTCGGAGGGAGGGTGGCGTTGCCCTCGAAGTTCCCCGGAAGCCCCAGGCGGTCGGCCTTCCGACGGATCAGGAGCAGGCGGTCGATGTCCAGCAGCGGATTGTCAAGCAAGGCGGCTGCGTGAAGAGACTCGAACCGGCGGACGAGGTCGGCGACCCGACTGCGCTGCGGCTTGGCCGAACCCAAGAGGCGGTGGTGCTCTTTCTGAAGGGCTTCCAGGCGACGCCGGTACTCGGCGCCCTTGGGGTAGCGCCGCCCGAAAGTCCGCGTCAGGTCGTCGATTGCCCGTCGCAGCGCCTGCCATCGCTGTCGGGAGATGCCGCCCTCCCCGCGTGAGGCCGCGGGCGGGTACTCCGACCGGACCACGACCTTCTCCCAGCGCGACGGCTGGCGGAGGTAGTCGAGGAGGTTGCCCGTCAGGCGCTCCAGGTTGGCGCGGTGCGCGTTGCCGGCGTCCGCGTAGTGCGGCAGGCGCCCGCCGAGCACGACGACGCGTCCTTGCCCCAGTTCGTACTCGGCCAGCGGGTTCTCGATCCCCGAAGGCGTCCGGGCCAGGAGCATTCCCTCGGCCGGGCCGCCCCACGTGAAGTCGGCGATGGCTTTGCAGCCTCTCTCGCTGATCCACGCGACACCCTTCCCGTCGAACGTCAGGCCGGCGAAGGCAGGATGCTTCTTCTCCACCGGCACGATCCCCGCCGGTTCGCTGTAGTTCCTCAGTTCTCGGCGCAGAGGTCGAACGACCGTCTCCAGCCCGAGCTGCTTCACCATCGCCAGAGCGCCCCCGGACAGCATCACCCCGTTCCCGGACGAAGCGAATCGCTTCAGAGCCGACAGGTATCTGCCGCGGTACAGCGCCGTCCGCAGGATGGCGTCCCCCTGGTGATACCACACGACGCGGAACGCACTAAGGTCCGCGACCTTGCCCTCCGCATCAACGAACGTCCCCTTCGACGAACGCAGCAGGATCCGGGCCGAACACAATCGTCTGGCCAGCAGGTACGCG
>CAZEJA010000251.1:0-5288 GCA_964512215.1 uncultured Planctomycetaceae bacterium | reverse complement strand
ATTGCGGTCGCTCATCATCAGGAACAACAGGTTGCCCGCCCGGAACGAGTAGTGCTCCCACGTTCCCTCGACGGCATACGGGCGGCGCTTCGGGTCGACGCCGGAGTATTTCGTGTTCTCGCCCGTCGGGTCCAGCCACTTGCGGAACCATGCGCCGTCTATGTCGGAGTCGTGGTTGCCGCCCAGACAGTAGAACTGCTCACGCCGGTGCTTTCGCATCGCCCCGAACTGGCGGACGGCTTCGCGGCCCTCGCGGTCGTCGGGGAATCCCTGCGTACCGGACATGTCGCCCACGTGCAGGGCGATGTCCCAGTCGAAGCCCTTCCCGTCGCCTTGCTCCGACTGACGAATGGCGTCGGCGAGGCTTTCGCGCTTCCCCCGCCGCAGATCGCTGCCCACGTGGGCGCAGCCCGTCGCCCAGAGGCGGAACGTCCGGGGCGCCTCGTCCGCTGCGCCGGCCGGCACGGCCGCTCCGGCCAGCGCCGCCCCGCTTGCGGTCAGGAACTGTCGCCGATCGATCATCGCCTCAACTCCTTCTCCCCGCCGCCCCATCATTATATAAGCGCCGCTCGCACGAACGACACACCGGATTCCTCGGCTGGGGGCTGTTATCCTGTCGGCCGGGGGGGGATAATACGTGCTCAAGGCAACTCCATGTTCCGGGGCGCGACCCAGCGTCCCCCTCGGCTGCACCGTGAGAAAGGAGCACCGCGATGGGCGCCATTCACGTCGGTATCAACACCGAGTACTCCCGCAGCAGCGACAAGCCGTTCGAGTGGGCCGTCGCCCACGCCGCGGAGATGGGCTACGAGTACATCGAGCCCATGGTCCACTTCGGGCGCGAGCTGATGAGCGAGGCGGGCTACTTCCACACCGTCTCGATGTTCGACGACCCGTACCGCATCAAGGACGCGTGCGACAACGCGGGGCTGAAGATTTCCGCTCTGCAGTGTCACGGCCCGCTGGGGCGCCCGGAGGTGCATGGCGAATACATCAAACTCGCCATTCGCGTGGCTGGAGAGATCGGCGTACCGGTCGTGAACACCGACGAGGGCATCAAGGCCAAGTGGACCACGAAGGACGAGGACATGGTCCTGATCCGCTACACGCTGCAGGAGGCGGCCTTCGTGGCCGAGCGGCGCGGCGTGAAAATCGGACTCGAGTGTCACGCCCAATACTCCCGCACGGCCGACGGGCTGGACGAGATCTACAACCTGGTCGACAGCGACGCGATCGGGATCAACCTGGACACGGGCAACGCATACCTCGCGGGGCAGGATCCCTACGAGTGGCTGGACCGCGTCGCCGACCGGCTGGTCCATCTGCACGCCAAGGATATCTCCGTGGAGCATTCCGACGCCGAGCGGGGCAAGGTGACGGGCACGCCCGTGGGCTGTGCATGCGGCGACGGCGTGATCGACTGGCAGCGCGTGATCGACACCGTCCGCGAGAAGACGCCGCGAGACATCGTCTTCTCCGTCGAGTGCGGCACGCCCGACCAGGCCGCCCGGAGTCTGGAGCATCTGAACGGGTTGCTGGGAACGTGATGTCGGCGCTGACGCGATGGCTGTGAGAACGAGACTATTTCCAATTTCCAATTGGCGATTTCCAATTGAACGGCGGCGTCCACACGCGGAATTCAATTGGAAATGGAAAATGGGAAATCGGAAATCCGCACCCGTAACGGGAGATTGACGATGGCGAACAGACGTCCTGCTGGGAAGCATCGCCCTTCGCGCATCCCGCGTCGGAAGTTCCTGATCGGTGCGGCGGCCGCCGTGGGGGTTCCGTACTTCGTTCCCGCCTCGGCGCTGGGCGCCGACGGGCGGGCGGCGCCGTCCGAGCGTGTTACGCTCGGATGCATTGGCGTGGGGAACCGAGGCGCGGGCAACCTGAAGACGTTCCTGTCGCGAGGCGACGTGCAGGTGCTGGCGGTCTGCGACCCGCACGGCGAGCGCCGCGCCGCCGCCGTCTCGGCCGTGAAGGCGAAGTACGGGGCTCGCAGTGCCCCCAGGGGGTACAACGACTTCCGCGACCTGCTCGCCCGCGACGACATCGACGCCGTGTCGATCTGCTCGAACGATCACTGGCACGCGTTGCACGCGATCGCCGCCGCCCGCGCAGGCAAGGACGTGTACTGCGAGAAGCCCCTGGGCACGACCATCGCGGAAGGGCTCGCCATGATCGCAGCCGTACGCCGCTACGGGCGCATCTTCCAGACGGGCACGCAGCAACGGTCCATCCGGAATTTCCGCTACGCCTGCGAGCTGGCGCGGAGCGGATACCTGGGGCGCGTCCACACGGTCGAGGTCGCCACGCCGGGCTTCTCGAACTACGTCGCGAACGACCGGACCAGGTACAACGCGACGCTCGACCCGGTTCCTTCCTGCCTGGATTACAACCTCTGGCTGGGCCCCGCACCGGTCAAGCCCTTCAGCGAGCGTCGCTGCTTCGGACGCCCGGCGGGGTGGTTCCACGACTACGACTACAGCATCGGCTTCATCGTCAACTGGGGCATGCATCACCTGGACGTCGCCCATTGGGGATGCCCCGCCGTCGGAACGGAGCGGATGACCATCGACGCGACGGGCAAGTATCTCACGACGGGCCTGTGCAACAACGCCGCCGCGTGGCGGAGCGAGTTCCGCTGTGCGGGCGGTGTACGGATGTGCTTTTCCAACACCGACAACCCGCACCCGCAGGGCACGACGTTCATCGGCGACGAGGGGCGCGTGCACGTGAGTCGTCGCGGCATCTCCGCGACGCCCGCGTCGCTGCTGCGCGTGCAGCTCAAGGCCGACGACGTCCACCTGTACGACAGCCGCAACCACCACGGGAATTTCATCGAGTGTGTCCGGACGCGTCACGAGCCCGTTGCACCCGTCGAGGCCGGGCATATCGCCTCCGCGCTCGGCATCCTGCCCGACATCGCCGCGCAGCTCGCCCGGACGCTCACCTGGGACTGGAAGACGCATCAGTTCATCGGCGACGACGCCGCGAACCGGATGCTCACCGGCGCGATGCGCCAGCCGTGGAACGTGTAGCAATTGCCGATTTCCGATTTTCAATTTCCAATTGAGAAGCAACGTCTGCCTGCGAAGGACAATGGGAAATTGGAAATCGGAAATGGGAAATTCGTACCCGTAACGGGAGACTGACGATGGCGAACCGACGTCCTGCTGAGGAGCAGCGCCCCTCGCGCATTCCGCGCCGGAAGTTCCTGGCCGGTACGACGGCCGCGGTGAGCGTGCCCTACTTCGCGCCCGCCTCGGCGCTGGGCAGGGCGGGGCGGGCGGCGCCGAGTGAGCGCGTCACGGTCGCGGGGCTGGGTACGGGGCGCCGGGGGCGCAGCGTGCTGAGCGGTGTGATGCAGTGCGCCGGCGCCCAGGTGGTCGCGGCGTGCGATGCGATGGCATCCGCCCGGAACACCGCGCGGGCGATCGCGAACAAGCACTACGGCGGCACGGTGTGCAGAACGTACGGCGACTTCCGCGAGGTGCTCGCTCGCGACGACGTCGACGCGGTGGTCATCGCGCCGCAGGATCACTGGCATGCCCTGATGGCCGTCGCGGCCGCCAAGGCGGGCAAGGACCTCTACTGCGAGAAGCCCCTCGGCGTCGCCCACGCGGAGTGCCGCGCCATCGTCGCGGCCGTTCATCGCTACGACCGCATCTTCCAGACGGGCACGCAGCAGCGGTCGGACCGGAAGTTCCGCTTCGCCTGCGAACTCGCCCGCAGCGGCTACTTGGGCAAGGTCCATACCGTTCAGGTCGCCGCGCCGGGGCCGAGCTATGTCCGCAAGTATCGCGGCGCCCCCACGCCGGAGCCCGTGCCCGAGGGGTTCGACTACAACATGTACCACGGACCCGCCGCCTGGAAGCCCTACTGCCGCGGGCGAATCGACTGGCCCGGGTGGTACCTCATCTGGGACTACTGCACGGGCTTCATCGTCAACTGGGGCGTCCATCATCTCGACATCGCGCACTGGGGCTGCCCGCAGATCGGGCGCGAGGCGTTCGAGGTGACCTGCAAGGCGGACTACCGCACGGACGCGATCAGCGACAACGTCAACGGCTGGCGGGCGACGTTCCGCTTCACCGGCGGGCTGACGATGCACTTCAGCGACACGGGACGGCCCTACCAGCAGGGCTGCAAGTTCATCGGCGAGCGGGGCTGGGTGCACGTCAACCGCCGAGGCATCTCCGCGAACCCCGCGAGCCTGCTGCGTGTGGGGCTGAGGCCCGGCGACGTGCATCTGCACGAAAGCGCCCATCACCAGGCGGACTTCATCAAGGCGGTCCGCTCCCGTCGCCCCGCCGTCGCCCCCGTCGAGGCCGGGCACGTCGCGTCGATTCTCGGCATGCTCGCCGACACGGCCGCCCGGGTGGGGCGGACGCTGAAGTGGGACCCCGCCGCTGAGCAATTCATCGACGATGCAGAGGCCAATCGCTGGCTGACCCGCCCCATGCGAAGCCCGTGGACGCTATAGAGAAGCCCGCCCTGGCCCTCAATTCAGACCGCTATAGGCGGATCACCTGACTTCCGTGGCTGGAAAGTCGATATTCGCGGGTGGCAAGGGGCGGGCTTGGGCCGATTTTTCTCGTTTTCGATCCTTGACAGATCGCCAATCCGGGTTATCATACAGATGTCGAAGGCGGCCTGCGCTGGGCCACGGAGGATACAAGGCCCCGCGGCCGAACCACATCTCGGCTCGACATCTGAAGAATCACTTTTGTTTGCGATAAGTACTACACGGAAGTAGTTGACGAGGCAGACAAGGAGGTCCGCCCACGCAAGAGAGTGCTGGGGCAGACCATTTGACGGTGCAGTTCTCTGATTCGCTCTGACGTACGGATGTTCATTTGATCGCGCTTCTCTGCCGCTTACATGGATGTAAGCATGACGAAGAGGAAGCAGACATGGTGGGCGCGGCCGGGTGCACCCCGGCAGCGGACCTATCAGCCGGGACACTTCTCTCGCTCCCCCGAGCGATACCCGTCCGCCCCCCCGCGGGAGAAGTCCGTCCACATGCAAGGAGAGGTATGATGGCTCGGTCCGACACACACAGCACGTTCTCGTATCTATTCATCATGGTCACGGTGGCTGCGGTGGTTCTCGCCGCAAGCGCCCCCGCCGGGGCGGTCACCACGCGTGTCGACGCCAGCGGCCTGTGGACGGATCCTGCTGGCACCGTCTGGAGCAATGGCGTACCCGGGAACGGTGAAAACGCTCAGATCGGCTGCGGATTCACCGACACGAATTCGGACGGCATCACCGCCACGGCCAAC
>CAZEJA010000250.1:0-5360 GCA_964512215.1 uncultured Planctomycetaceae bacterium | reverse complement strand
GCCCTGCTTGATCACGTGGGCGCCCATGAGCATGACGACGGCGGCGGACCGCTCGCGGGCGGCGGCGATCGCGTCGGCGAGGCGGGCAAGGTCGGGCGACTCGAAGGGCATCGGCGCCTCACCGACGTCCAGGACGTACGACAGGTCCATGTCGTGCGCCCGGTCGGCGAGGGGCTGGAGCTTCAGTTCTTTGCGGTCGAACAGCGGATACTTGCCCGGCATGTGCGGTTCTCCTCACTGCGGATCGCCCGCGGCGTGTGGCCTCACCATAGCTCGACTCCGCCCCGGCGTCCAGAGCGACCGGCGTCCTTTTCGATGCCCGGAAAGCTCCGTTCGCGAGGCAATAAGGCTCGGAGCGTCGCGTTGTTCCCGGTAGGCCGGCCGATACGTTCGGGTTCCTGGCGGGCAAACCATAGATCGAATTCGTACGCTTCCGGAAACATCTCTCATCTAAGGTCCTTCGTGGACAGGAGAACGACATGAAACAGTGGGTATGGACAGGTCTGATCGTACTTGCGGTCGTCGGGATGACGGCAAGCGGTGTGATGGCGCAGAAGGGCGATGCACGTCGCCCGGGCGGACAGCGGCCGAATCCCGCGGCGGTCATCAAGACGCTGGGGCTCAACGCCGAGGCCGAAGCGGCGGCGCTGCAGCTTCTGGAGACGCACGCGCAGACGGTGGCGAACTGGGACAAGGAAAACGCCCCGGCCATGGAGGCGATCAAGAAGAAGTTCGCCGCCGCCAAAGAGGCCCAGGATCGCGACGCGTACAAGGCCGCCAGCGAAGAGATGCGTGAGCTGATGGCCGGCAAGCGAGAGCTGTTCGAGGGCCTGAACACCTCGCTGGGCGAGATTCTCACCAAAGAGCAGATGATGAAGTTCCATCAGGCCCTGCGCGGCGGGCGCGGGCCGGGCCGGCCGAAAAATCCGTTCGAGGCGCTGCGGATGGTGGGGCTGAGCGAGGAGCAGCAGGCCCAGGCGAAGGATATCTTCGCGGCCGCCAAGGGCGAGGCCGGTCAGGTCGATGATCCCGCGAAGAAGAAAGAGATCTACAACGCCGCGCTGAAGAAGATCGTCGCCGAAATCCTGACCGGCGCGCAGCGGAAGAAGTTCGAGGAGATCATGGCCGGCGGACAGCAGGGCGGCGGCAGCCGTCCCCAGTTGACCGAAGACCAGCGGGCGAAGATCCAGGAGATCCAGGCCGCGGCCCGCAAGGCGGCCGAGGCGGCGGAGACGGACGAGGAGCGTCGCGAGATCATGATGGGCGTTCGCAAGCAGATCTTCGAGGAAGTCCTGACGGACGAACAGCGCGAGGCGTTCAAGAAGCGTCAGCGCGGCGGCGGCGATCGGCGTCCTGGCGGCCATCGTCCAGGCACCGACGCGCCGAGGTAAATCGCGGCACGCCTGAACCAGTCGAAGAGCACCGACGCCCCCGCGGCAGCGCAGCAGCGCCGTCGCGGGGGCGTTTCGCGTAAATAGGGACGCTACCCATTTTCCTCACGAGGGACGAGACTAAGCAGTGGGCTTGCGCCGTCATGGGCATCTCGCTTCGTCGTCGTGCTGCGACGGAAAATGGGTAGCGTCCCTATTTACGCCCGACGCGTGCCTAGAATGGGACAAGTACGGCAGTTTCGCGGGTCGGGGGCCCGGAAACGGAGAAGGTTCTTGTGATCGAGAAGGTCTCCAACGAGTCGCTGCAATACGTGCAGATGTCCGTCGCCGACGCGCTGGCGGAGCTGTCCGACGCCGAGCGCGCGGTGGTCGACGACGTCAACCGGCGGATTGCCGCAGCGGAATCCGTCGAGGCGCTGGTCGACTTCCTCTTCGAGGCGACGCAGGACGTCTGCCCGTGCGACCGGATCAGCCTGGCCTTCCTGGCCGACGACGGGCGGCGGCTGGTGTCGCACTACGCGCGAACGTCGTACGAGCCCGTGCTCCTGAAGAAGGGCTTCCGGCAGGACCTGCAGGGCAGTTCGCTGTTCGAGGTCATCGAACGGGGCACGCCGCGGATCATCGACGACCTCGAGGCGTACCTCGACGCCCATCCCCGCAGCGGCTCGACGAAGCTGCTGGTGAAGGAGAGCCTGCGGTCGTCGCTGACGTGTCCGCTGACCGTCGAGGGGCGGAACGTCGGCGTGCTGTTTCGCAGTTCGCGGCGGGCGGGCGCCTACGATCGCAGGCAACTGCGCCTCCATCGCGTCATCGCCGAGCGTCTCAGTCAGGCCGTCGAGAAGGCCTATCGCATCGAGCAGCTCGTCGAGGCCAACAACGCCTACACCGAGATGCTCGGTTTCGTCAGTCACGAACTCAAGAGCCCCGTCGCGTCGCTGGTGATGACGTCGCGGATGCTCGCGGAGGGATACTACGGCCCGCTCGAGCCGAAGCAGCATGACAAGATCGAGAAGATCATCGCCAAGGGCAACTACCTGCTGACGCTGGTGGGCGAGTACCTGGACCTCGCACGCATCGAGGCGGGCAAGCTCCAGGTCCGGTCTGCTCCGGTCGGCGACTTCGTCACGCAGGTCGTGGACCCCGCCGTCGAGATCGTCCGCGGGAACATCACGGGCTCGCGGATGAGCCTGACGGTGACGGCGCCGGATGCGCCCGTACACGTCGAGTGCGATCCGAACCTGTTGAAGATCGTGCTGGTGAACCTGGTGGGCAACGCGGTCAAGTACGGGGCCGAAGGCGGCGAGATTCGCGTCACCGTCGCGGCGGAGAAGTCCCGCGTGGTCGTCTCCGTCTGGAACGAAGGACCGGGCTTCGCGGGGTCGGATCGGTCCAAGCTGTTCCGCAAGTTCTCGCGCCTGGACGATCCGGAACTGCAGAAGCGAAAGGGCACGGGCGTGGGGCTCTACACGTCGTGGCGGATCGTGAACCTGCACGGGGGACGCATCGACGCGACATCGCAGCACGGCGAGTGGGCGGAGTTCTCCGTGGAACTGCCCCGTAAATAGGGACGCTACCCATTTTTCTCGCCGTCGGGGAGAGTAGACTGCGAGCCCCCGCCGGTGAAGGCGATCAGCACCGTTGTCTCGTCAGGGGAGAAATGGGTAGCGTCCCTATTTACTCGAGGGCATCATATCTGCTGCGTGCGCCGTGGGTTTCCGGTGCTAAGCCGCAAGCGGTCTTCGCTGAAGGGAGATGTCATGCGACTGTCGAGCGTGCTGTGTGCGGGTGCAGTTACTGTGATGGTGATGTCGGGGTGTCTGCGGAACGTGGAGAGTGGGGGCATTCCGGAGACGCGTCGTCTCCGGGCGGCTACCGCGGGCGCGCCGTCGCTCAAGTACCTGCTCTACCTGCCCGCGGACTACGGGCGCGACAATCGGCGTTGGCCGCTGCTGCTGTTCCTCCACGGGGCGGGCGAGCGGGGCGACAATCTGGACCTCGTGCAGAAGCACGGACCGCCCAAACGCATCGTAGCGGGGGAGGAGTTTCCGTTCCTCGTCGCCTCGCCCCAGTGCCCGAAGGGCTCGTGGTGGAAGCCCGAGGCACTGAACGTCCTCCTCGACGAGTTGGCTGCGACGTACGCCATCGATGCCGATCGCGTCTACGTGACGGGCCTGTCGATGGGCGGCTTCGGGACGTGGGCGCTGGCGGTCGATCGGCCGAAGCGTTTCGCAGCCATCGCGCCGATCTGCGGTATGGGCGACCCGAAGCAGGCGGAGCGGATCCAGCACATCCCGACGTGGGTCTTCCACGGCGGCAAGGACAAGGTCGTCCCCGTCAAGGGCACGCGGAGCTTTCGCGGCGGCGACAAGGCCCTGTACGGCTCGCAGGACATGGTCGACGCCCTCCAGGCCGCCGGGGGCGAGCCGAAGCTCACCATCTACCCCCAGGCCGGGCACGACTCCTGGACCAAGACGTACGACAACGAGAAGTTCTACGCGTGGCTGCTCCGGCAGCGCCGCGGTGAATAGGGACGCTGCTGCCCCGCTGAGAACGCGGCGGCCTCACCGGTGTAGAGCGTTGAAAGACATGTGCATTCGTGTGAATTCTTGAGCGTCTCCAGCCGGGGGCGTGCATAATAGTGGTCCTCGTTGAACAAGACCCATGACTGCAGGAGACAGAGAATGACGAGCGGGAAGATGAGATCAGCAGTGGTCCGGGCGCTTGCGCTTGTCGTGGTGGGATTCGGTTCCGCACACCCATCTGCCCTTCACGCGGCCGAGAGGGCCGGACTGATCGTGGTGGTCGACGCCGCGTCGGCGGCCGACCTGCTCGCCCACGCCCAGGATCCGTCCAGCCTGGTACACGGGCTCGTGCGAAGCTCCGATGCCGAGGCGAAGCTGCGAGGCGAACTCCTGGCCGCCGGAAAGACCGGGCGCGTCACCGTCAGCATCTGGGACGGAACCCGTATCCCGTTCGTCGAGAACACGGTCAACCGGATCGTCTGCAAGCAGGCGACCGACGACATCCGCCGCGCCCTGGCGCCCTACGGATCGGCCGTGGACGCGAAGGGCACGTCGCTGTTCACGAAACCGTTCCCCGAGCAGATGGATGAGTGGCCCCAGTATCTCTACCAACCGAGCGGCAACTCGGTGAGCAGAGACATGCGGGTCGGCCCGCCGCGCCGGATCCAGTGGGTCGGCGCGCCGCGGATGCTGCGGCACCATGACCACCTGCCCAGCCTCAGCGCCATGGTGAGCGCCAAAGGCCGCGTGTACTACATCTTCGACGAGCAGACGAGCGCCTCGATCCTGTTCCCTCCCAAGTGGAGCCTGATCGCCCGCGACGCGTTCAACGGCGTGGTGCTCTGGAAGAAGAAGATCGCCGAGTGGCATCCTCACCTGTGGCCGCTCAAGAGCATGCCCGCGACGCTTCCTCGCCGCCTCGTATCGGTCGGGGACGACGTCTACGTAACGCTGGGCATCCGGGCGCCCGTCACGCATCTCAGCGGCGTCGACGGCGAGCCCGTCAAGGTCTATGCCGGCAGCGAAAAGTGCGAGGAGATCGTCGTGACCGACGACACGCTCTTTGCATTGTGCCTGGTCGGCAAGGGCCCGCTGGACGATATGGATCCCAAGCGCGGCAGTACGGGTAAGGATTCCCGCGCCACCGGCTTCCCCTTCCTGCAGAAGCTGATGGGCAGCAACAAGTCTCCGTTGTGGCTCAACGCCAAGCGCCGGTTGATCGCGTACGACGTGAAGTCGGGCAAGGAGAAGTGGCGGTCCGAGGGCACCTTCGCGCCGCTCAGCCTGGCGACGGACGGGAAGCGCGTCTATTCCCATAACGGCCAGTGCGTCGTGGCCCTCGACTATGCCAACGGCAAGGAGATGTGGCGTTCTCCGAACATCCCCATCTGGACCCAATGGTCCTAAGTTAAGCGGTAAGGAGTGGTGTATCAACGAATAAGAACAG
>CAZEJA010000249.1:0-5362 GCA_964512215.1 uncultured Planctomycetaceae bacterium | reverse complement strand
CGATTCCGCTGTAGAACTGGTAGCCCAGCGAGTCCGAGCACACCTGCCCGGTCAGGTCCACCTCGAGCGCCACGTTGATGCCCACCATCTTGTCGTGCTTGCTGATGACGAACGGGTCGTTGACGTACTCGGTCGGGCGGAAGTCGAAGAACGGATTCTCGTCGATGAACTCGTACAGCCGCTGCGAACCCATGCAGAAACTTGCGACGACCTTACCGCGGTTGATCGTCTTCTTCGAGCCCGTGATCGCGCCGCACTCCATCAGGTCGATGATCCAGTCGCCGAACATCTCCGTGTGGACGCCGAGTTCCTTCTTGTCGCGAAGGTAGACAGCCATCGCCTGCGGAATCCGCCCGATGCCGCACTCGATGGTGCTGCCGTCCTCAACGAGTCGCGCGATGTTCTGCCCGATGCGGTGGAGCGTCTCGTCCAGTTCGATGGGCGGGACGGCGATGATGGGTTCGTCGTGAGCCACGAGCATGTCGATGTTGTTGACGTGGACGAACGAGTCGCCCATCGTCCGGGGCATATGGGCGTTGACCTGGGCGATGACGTACTTCGCGTTGGCGACGGCGGCCTTGACGATGTCCACGGAGACGCCGAAGCTGCACAGCCCGCTGCGGTCCGGCGGGGAGACGGACACCAGCGCCACGTCGATGGGGATGCGCCCGCTCTCGAACTCGCGCGGGATGTCGGACAGGAAGATCGGCGTGTAGTCGCCGATGCCCTCGTCCAGCGCGTGGCGGACGTTGTCGGCCACGAAGAAGCTGTTGGTCTTGAACCGCTCGCGGAACTTCTCCTCGACGTAGGGCGCCGAGCCCATCGTCAGCATGTGGATGATGCGCGCGTCGTAGATGTCCTTGGAGTGGACTACCAGCGCATCCACGAGGTGCTGGGGCTGTCCGCAGCCCGTGCCGATGAAGATGCTGTTGCCCGGCTTGATGAGCCGCAGGGCCTCGGCGGCCGTTCCGATGCGATCCGCGTACGCTGTTTTCCAGTCGAAATCCGACATGATCGTCCTCGGTTACGTCTTCTCCACGCTGATTCGGGCGTCCACGGCCACGGGCGTCGTGCCTTCGGGGCCGACCACGAAGGGGTTGATGTCCATCTCCTGAATCTCGGGGAACGCGGTGACCAACTGGCTGAGGCGCTGGATCCCCTCGGCGATGGCGGCGATATCGACGCCTTCCTGCCCGCGAACGCCCCGCAGGAGCTGGTAGGTCTTGGTGCGAACGAGCATGTCGCGGGCCTCGTCGGCCGTGATCGGCGCCAGGTAGAACGCGACGTCCTTGAGCACCTCGACGGTGATGCCCCCCATGCCGAACATCAGCAGCGGGCCGAAGTGCGGGTCGCGGTTCATCCCCAGGATCACTTCCATGCCGCCGCTGCACATCTCCTGGACGAGCACGCCCAGAATGTCCGCGTCGGGGGCCTTCTTCGGAATGCGGTACATCATCAGGTCGAACGCGTCCATGACCTGCTGGGCGCTGCTCAGGCCCACCTTCACGCCGCCCACGTCGGACTTGTGGACGATGTCCGGCGACCAGATCTTCATCACGATGGGGTAGCCGAGCTGGTCGGCGATGCCGGCTGCCTGTTCCGCAGAGGTGGCGATCATGCCCTTGGGCGTGACGAACCCGTAGGCTTCGAGAATCTCCTTGGACTCCATCTCGGCGATCTCCCGGGCCCCGCGCCGCAGGTGGCGTCCGATGATCTGCTCCACCTTCCGGCGGTTGACGGGGAAGAGCTTCACCACGCGCTTCGGGCGCGACCGCCAACTCACGTAATCGTTCATCACCTTCAGCGCCGTCACGGCGCTCTCGGTCGAGTCGTACTGAGGCACGCCGCCAGTTCGGAGAATGCGGGCGGGCTCGGCAATCGTCGGACCGCCCATGAAGCAGGCGAGGATCGGCTTGTCGTCCGTCCCGGCCGACGCCTTGACCACGGCCTCGGCCGTACCGATGCAGTCGGTCATCGCCTGCGGCGTCAGGATCACCACCACCGAATCGGCCCCGTCATCGCTCAGGGCGATCTCCAGCGCCTGCTCGTAGCGATCCGGCAGGGCGTCGCCCAGCACGTCGATGGGATTGTGCACGTTGGCGGCTGGGGGAAGGACCTCGCTCAGGCGCTGGATGGTCTCGTCCGACAGCTTCGCGAACTGAAGGCCTTTCTGCTCGATCGCGTCGGCGGCCATGATGCCCGGCCCGCCCGCGTTCGTGATCACCGCCACGCGCGAACCGGCCGGAAGCGGCTGGTGAACGAACGCCTGCGCGTAGTCGAACTGCGTCCGGACGGAATCGCAGCGGATGATCCCCGCCCGGTCGAAGATGACCTCGTAGGCCGTCTCGCTGCCGGCGAGGCTGCCCGTGTGCGAGGAGGCCGCTTTGGCCCCCGCGCCCGTGCCGCCGGACTTGATCAACAAGACGGGCTTGTCGCGGGAGATCTGCTCGGCCTGGCGGACGAAGCGGTCGCCGTCCGTGATGCTCTCGAGGTACCCCGCCACCACGCGCGTCTGTTCGTCTTGCCCGAGGGCGCCCATGATGTCCAGTTCGTCGACGTCGGCTTTGTTGCCGATGCTCACCAGCGAGCTGAACCCGATGTCGTTGGCCTTGGCCATGTCGAGAATCGCGGTCATCAGCGCGCCGGACTGCGAAACGTACCCGACACCGCCGACCGCGGGAAGTTGACCGCCGAAGCTCGCGTTGAGGCGCGTGCCGGGCACCATGATGCCCAGGCAGTTCGGCCCGATCACGCGGATGCCGCCCTGTTTGGCAATCTCGAGGACATTCTGTTCGAGCTTCCGCCCCTCTTCGCCGACTTCCTTGAACCCGGCCGTGATGATGATCACTGACGTGACGCCCACGTCGGCGCACTCGCGCATCACGGCGGGGACGATCTTCGGGGGCACGACGATCACGACGAGATCCGGCACCTCGCCGATCGACGGCAGGTCCGGATGACAGGGAAGCCCCTCGACCTCGTCGGCCTTCGGATTGACGGGGTATATCTTCCCGGGGAACTCGCCGCCGACCAGGCCCGCGACGATCTCGTGGCCGACTTTCCCCGCCTGGCGCGACGCGCCGACGACGGCCACCGACTGGGGATTGAAGAAAGACTCCATGCTCATAGCGCCAACCCGTGAACCGGAAAGGACGTCTTCCGTATCCTTCCTGAGTAATGGTGCCGCGGCGGGGATGGCGGGGCTCCGCTGCCCGTCATCTGCGGCCACTATACGGTTTTGAGGCCCTTTTTTCCAGCCCATACCGCCTTCCGAGGAAGAGCAAGTCGGAAATCCCCGAAATCCGGGAGCAACGACGGATCGCCGACGGGCGATCGAGAAATGCCGCACGCGGATGGAGATGCGGGTCCGTTCCTGCTAGAGTACAGGTCTCGCAGTTGATCCCCTGGCAATACAAGACAAGGAAGACCCATGCGAATCACTGCTGCCCTGCTGCTCCTGACCGTTGTCGCGTTCGCTCCCGCAACCGATGCCGCCGAGAAGCCCAACGTCATCGTCATCATGGCCGACGACCTCGGCTACGGGGACGTGGGCTGCTATGGCGCGACCGAACTGAAGACGCCGCACATCGACAGCCTCGCAGCCAACGGGCTGCGCTTCACCGACGGGTACTGCTCGGCGTCGACCTGCACGCCGACGCGTTTCAGCTTCCTGACCGGCAAGTACGCTTTCCGTCAGGCCGGCGCGGGCATCGCGCCGCCGAACGCGACGGCGATTATTCAGCCGGGCACGGAGACGATCGCGTCCATCCTGAAGCGGGCCGGATACGCCACCGGGGTGGTGGGCAAGTGGCACCTCGGGCTCGGCGCCAAGCCCGCCCCGGACTGGAACGGGCTGCTCAAGCCCGGGCCATTGGAGATCGGCTTCGGCTACTGTTTCCTCCTGCCGACGACCAACGACCGCGTGCCCAGCGTGTACGTCGAGAACCACCGCGTCCGCGACCTCGACCCGAAGGATCCCCTGTGGGTGGGCAACAAGAAGCCCAGCGAGGATCATCCGACGGGCAAGGACCCGGACGTGCGCGCGAAGCTCAAGATGGACTGGAGTCACGGCCACAACCACACCGTGCACAACGGCATCGGGCGCATCGGCTACTACACAGGCGGGCACGCGGCGCGATGGCGCGATGAAGACCTCGCCGATGAGTGGGTCAAACAGTCGGTGAAGTGGATCGAGAAGCACAAGGACGAACCGTTCTTCCTGTTCTTCTCGTCGCACGACATCCATGTCCCGCGCATGCCGCACGAGCGGTTCCAGGGCAAGACGAAGCTCGGCTTCCGCGGCGATGCGATCGTGCAACTGGACTGGTGCGTCGGCGAGTTGGTCAAGACGCTCGACCGGCTGAAGCTCACCGAGAAGACGCTGATCGTCTTCTGCAGCGACAACGGCCCCGTCCTCGACGACGGCTACAAGGACGGCGCGAAGGAGAAGCTCGGCAAGCACGAACCCGCCGGGCCGTACCGGGGCGGCAAGTACAGCATCTACGAGGGCGGCACGCGGACGCCGTTCATCACGTGCTGGCCGGGCACGATCCAGCCCGGCGTGTCGGACAAGATCGTCTGCACCGTGGACCTGCCCGGAAGCATGGCCGCCATGACCGGACAGGCGCTGGCCGACGATGCCTGCCCCGACAGCTTCAACGTCCTGCCCGCGCTGCTGGGCAAGCCCGACGCGAAGGGGCGCGACCATCTCATCCAGCAGCCCAACAAGGGCACCAACCTGGCGCTGCGGATCGGCGACTGGAAGGTACTCTCCTACGCCTCCGCCAAGCCGATGAAGTCGCTGACGTACACGAAAGCTGCGGGCAAGTACGAACTCTACGACCTCGCCGACGACCCCGGCGAGAAGAAGAACCTCGCCAAGAAGCAGCCCGAACGCCTGGAGAAGATGCTCGCGAGACTGGAAGCGATCAAGAAGGCCGGCCGAACCCGACCGGCAAAGTAGCGGGACACCGCGATTGGGTGCCGTGGGCTGTGGCCGCAGGCCGCAACCACGTGACACGGGGGGAAACAGCGTGGTTGCTCCGCTACGCTCCGCAAGCCACGGCTTGCTTCATAGTCTCACCCGCGTCTTACGTCTTCCCCAGTTCGTACATCCCCTGCCCGACGTAGCGGAGCTTGCCCTGGTGGGTCAGTTCCTTCCAGACGGCGTCCGGCCATTCGACGGGCGGGCTGATCGCGTAAGGGCCGTCGACGCCGCCTTTGGACAGCGGTCCCCGACCCAGCCGCGATTCCTCGTCCAGGCGCGTCAGCTTGAGGCGCTTGCGAAAGGCCTTCAGCGCCCGCTTGCACGTCTCCGCGTCGGGAGCATCGCCTTCCGGCGCATCCTCCGCTTCGGGGGCGC
>CAZEJA010000248.1:0-5363 GCA_964512215.1 uncultured Planctomycetaceae bacterium | reverse complement strand
GCTTCCTTTCGACCGCGGGCACTCCCCGAACACGGGCGTGCCGTTGGGGATGGTGGGCGTGACGGGGGGGGACGTGCCGAGGGCGGTTATGACCCAGCCGCCGCGACGGGGCGCCAGGACGATGCGCTGCTGCTCCTTGCGGGTCAGGAAGGTCAACTCCACGTCCAGCGTGACGGTCTCGTCGAGGTCGTCGCCCGGGCGGCTGATCGCGAGGCCCTTGATGCCCGCGGCCGACCGCTGCAGGTTCTTCCGGAACGTCTCGACGCCCACCTCCGACCGCGTGCGTTCGAGGCTCTTGCGCAGCTCGTCGTCCAGCAGGTTCAGGTAGGCATCGTCGTCGCCGCGTCCGGCGGCGTCGAGAAAGGCGTTGACGGCGGCTTCCGGGGTTTCGGGCAGCGGACCGCCGGGCCCCCTGCCCCGCAGCAGCAGCGCCACGACGATGACGGCCGCGACGCATCCGATCTGAATCGCGCGTTTGCTCATTCGTCCGACTCGATGATGCCCAGATCGAGCCCGCGTCCGGCCTTGGGATCCAGGATAACCTTCTTCATCCCGGGCAGGACCTGCTCCATCGTCTCGAGCACGAGCCGCTTGAGCGTCAGGGCGCGGTTGGTCTTCAGTTCGGCCGCCTCGGCGAGGAACCGTTCGGCGTCGCCGTGGGCCTTCTCGACGATCTCTTCCGCGTACGCGTCGGCCTCGGTGAGAATCCGCTGGGCCTCGCCGCGGGCCTGCGCCTCGATGCGATTGGCATAGCCCTGGGCGATGTTCTTGGCCCGCTGAAGGTCGCCGCGGGCGCTGGTCACGTCGGCGAAGGCGTCGGCGACTTCCGCGGGCGGTGCCACCCCCCCGCTGGGGAACGACACGGACTGGATTCGCACGCCGACGTGGTAGCGGTTCAGCACCGCCTGCATGGCCGTCCGCGCGTCGGTGCGGATGATCTCACGCTTCTCCATGAGCACTTCGTCGACGCTCATGCCCGAGACGACCCGCGTCAGTTCCGACGCCGCCACGCTGCGGACCAGCGCGGGCACGTCGGCCACACCGAACAGGTACCCCTTCGGGTCGGAGATCGTGTACTGCACGACGGCCGAGACGAGGATCAGGTTCCGGTCGCCCGTGAGGACCTCCGCCTGCAGCGGGTCGCCCTTGCGCCCGAGCGTCCGATCGGCCAAGCTCATCCGGACACCGACGCGCTTGGCCTCGGTGGCCTTGATCGGGCTGACGCGGTCGAGCCCGTAGGGCAGGCCGAAGTGCAGGCCCGACTCGCGGATCGTCTCCTGGGCCCGCCCGAACCGCCGGACCACCGCCCGTTCGTTGGACTTGACCGTGTAGAAGCCCGTCGCGGCGTAAGCGAGCGCACCGAGGACCAGCAGGATCCACAGGCCCTGCCGCCAGCTTCCTTCCACGTGCTCGTGGTCGTGATGTGTGTGTGCGTGGCTTCCGCCCATGGGTCTACTTCTTCTCCGCCTTGGTCGCTTTCGCGCCGGCGGTAAGGTACTTGAACAGGTCGGAATCCGCCGACAGCAGGATCGTCGTCTTGCCGTCCAGCAGCTTCTTGTAGGCGTCCAGCGTGCGGCGCAGCTCGTAGAACTCCGGGTCCTTGCCGTGCGCGTCGGCGTAGATGCGGGTGGCCTGGGCTTCGGCCTTGCCGCGAGTAACCTCCGCCGCCCGGTAGGCAGCCGCCAGCGTGGCGGTGCGTTTGCGGTCGGCCTCGGCCTGGATCTTCATCGCCTCTTCCCGCCCTTCGGCGCGGTACTGGCTGGCGATGCGGGACCGCTCATCCCGCATCCGCTTGAAGACGCTCTCGCGAGCCTGACGCGGCAGCGTGATCCGCTTGAGCTTCACGTCCAGAATCTCAATGCCATACTCGGCGGCCGCCAGCTGGCCGCATCGTTCGGTGACCTTCGTCATCATCGCGTCCAGTTCGTGGGCGCTGCGGTCGGTCGTCACCAGCGCCTCGCGCGGGCGCAGGCCCACCTCGTCGGCGAGCACCGACAGGACGCGGTCTTCCAGAAGTCCCTCCGCCCCGAAGAAGCCCCCCACCACGCTGCGGTGGAACTTCATCGGATCGTCGACGCGCCAGCAGACGAACACGTCGAGGTCGACGTTCTTCTTCTTGCTGCCCAGGAACTCGCTCGGGCGCGGGTCGAAGATCTGCACCCGCCGGTCGATCCGGATGGCCGACTGGTACGGCAGCTTCAGGTGCAGCCCCGCCTCGCGGAGCGTCCGCACGGGGCGCTCGAACTGCGTGACGATGACGAACTCCGCCTCGTCGACGAACACGACGCTGCGAGCCGCCGCCGTCACGACGACGAGCACCAGGATTGCGATCAGGCACTTGCGTTTCATTCCGGGGGGAATCCTTCTTCTTCGCCGCCGCCTTCACCGGCCGGGGCGATGTTCCACAGGCCGCTGCGCCCGAGGAACAGGAGTCGCCGCGCGCCGCCCGGCGCGCGATCGAGGATGACTTTGCGTCGGCCCGCGAGGGCCTGTTCCACTGTTTCGAGGTACATCCGCAGGTGCGTCAGCTCGGGCGCCGCGTTGTAGGCGGCCGCCACGTCGGCGAACCGCTGCGCCTGCCCGGCGGCCTTGGCGGTGCGGTCGGCCTGGAAGGCCTGGGCGGCAAGTTCCTGCTCCGCCGCCTGCCCGCGCGCGAGGGCCTCCGTCTCCACCTGATACGCCTGGGCCTGGTTGATCAGGGCTTCCTTCTCCTCCAGCGCGCCGACCACGTCGCGGAAGTCGGGCACAACCTCCAGCGGCGGGTGCACGTCGGCGAGGCAGACCTTGCCCACGCTCAGCCCCGCCCCGTACGACGACAGGGCTGCGTCCATCCGCGTCCGGATCGCCTCTTCCAAGGCCATCCGCTTCTCGTTCAGTACGTCCTCGACCGGACGCGACGACATCTCCGCCCGCAGCGCCGCCTCGGCGACGTCCCGCACGAGCACGTCCCACTTGCTCTCGCTTCCGCCCCAGTCGCCAATCGTGAACGCCGCCGCCAGCGCGTCGGTCACGCGATACTGCACGACCATGTTGACGTCGACGAGGTTCTCGTCGCCCGCCCAGACGTCGGCCTCGAGGTCCTGACGCTCGTACCGCCCGCCTCGATGCTGCAGATTCCACTCGTACGCCGGCGGGTCGGTGAAGTCGCCGGGCATCGTGCGAAAGCCGATCTCCACGCGACGGACCTTCGTGGTCCCCACGATGCGGTGAGTCCCGAAGGGGTATGGCAGGCGCCAGTGCAGGCCGGGCTCTTCCACCGGGCGGACGACCCGCCCGAAGTGCTGCACCACACCGACCTCGCCGATCCGCACGGTGTGCAGCCCGCTCAGCACGTACGCCGCCAGCAGCAGCACCGCACCCGCGACGGCGAGTCGCCGCCATCGCTGCCGGATGCTGCGCCCCGCGTCGCACACGCGCTGCCAGGCGCCGCGCACGTTCACGAGCAGCCGCAGCGAGTTCAGGCAGACGACCAGCGAGCTGACCTGGTGCAGGACGGCCGCAACGACCGGGCTGATCCAGCCCATCGACGCGACGACGACGGCGGCGGCGTTGAAGACGATCGCGAAGCCCAGGATGTTCTGCCAGATGATCCGCAGCGCCCGCCGCGCGATCGCGACGGCGTCGACGAATCGCGTCAGGTCGTCGCCCACGAGCACCACGTCCGCCGACGCGACAGCGACGTCCGTGCCGATGTCCGCCATCGCGACACCCACGTCGGCTGTCACCAGCGACGGGGCGTCGTTGATGCCGTCGCCCACCATCGCCACCGGCGCCGCGGCGCGTTGGATCCGCCGCAGTGCCTCCACCTTGTCGGCAGGGAGGAGTCCACTGCGAACGTCTTGAATGTCGAGTTGGTCCGCGATGGTCGTTGCGGCGGCTGCGTTGTCGCCCGTCAGCATGACGAGCGTATCGATGCCCATCTCCCGCAGGCGACCGACCGCCTCCGGCGCGTGCGGGCGGATCGTGTCTTCCACGGCGACGGCGCCCAGCGCGATGTCCCCCTCGGCGGCCAGCACGACCGTGCAGCCGGCGCGGGCAAGCTCATCCGCCCGGGCCCGCAATTCATCGGGCACGACGATGCCGAACTCCTCGAGGAATCGCGGACTGCCCACGCGAGCGGCGACACCCGAAACCGTCGCAGCAGCCCCCAGGCCCGGGTGGGCGATGAAGTCGGCGGGCTCGACCGCCTCGACGCCGTCGGCCTCCGCGCGGGCAACGATGAGCTGCCCGATGGGATGCTCGGAGTGTCGCTCCACCGACGCCGCCAGGCGGAGCACGTCGCCTTCGCTCCTGCCCGAGGCGGGGACGATCTCGGCGATGTGCAGCTTCGCCAGTGTCAACGTGCCCGTCTTGTCGAAGACCACCCCGCCCAGACGCCCGAGGGCCTCCAGTGCGACCCCGCCCTTGATCAGCACGCCGCGACGGACCAGGGCTCCGATGGCCGCCGCGATCGCCGTCGGCGTCGCCAGCACCAGTGCGCACGGGCACGCCACCACCAGCACCGCCACCGAGCGGATCATATCCGACGTCAGCAGGTACACCACGGCGGCCACCGTGATCACGATCGGCACGAAGTAGCGCGCGTACCGGTCGGCCAGTCGCTGCGTGGGAGCCTTGGCTTCCTCGGCCTCCTCGACGAGCTGGACGATCTTCTCCAGGGCGGTGTCCTTGCCCAGGCGCTCGACGGCGATTTCCAGCGCGCCGTGCAGGTTGATCGTCCCCGCGAACACGCCGTCGCCGGGCCCCTTGTCGGCCGGCAGGGATTCGCCCGTGATCGGGCTCTGATCGACCGTCGAGCCGCCCGTGATCACGTTGCCATCCACGGGAATCCGGTCGCCCGGGCGGACCAGCACGACGTCGTCGCCGCGAATCTCCGCGGCGGGGACGACCTGCTCCTCGCCGTCGCGCCGCACGCGGGCCTCGTCCGGCCGCAGGGCCAGCAGCCGCGCAATGCCGCTGCGCGTCCGTCCGACGGCGTAGTTCTCCAGCGCCTCGCCGATGAGCATGATCAGCACGACCTCGGCCGCCACGGCGTACTGCCCGATCGCCAGCGCCGCGATCGCCGCCATGCCGACCGCGAGGTCCGCGGAGATGCGCTTGTGGGCGAGTTCCGTCACGGCCGCGGTGAAGATCGGCAGCCCCCCCACGAGCGCAAGCACCATCGCCACGTCGAATCCGTAGATCGACGTGACCGACCCGACGAGATACGCCGCGAGCCCCGCGGCCACCACGCCGGTCAGCACCAGGTGTCTCTTATGGTCGTCTACGAGGATTCCGATCATCGTTCACCGCTTACGGCTGATAGGTAATCCACATGGGCGAGACCCACACGAGTTCGCCGTCTTCCTGCTCGCCGCGGACGT
>CAZEJA010000247.1:0-5367 GCA_964512215.1 uncultured Planctomycetaceae bacterium | reverse complement strand
CCGCGACGTTTCGCGTCGAGTTCCATCCGCCTCCCCGGCGTGAGTCCGCCGGCCTTGACAAGCTTGACGTTCACGCCGTGGAAATGCCCCTTGCAGCGCGCGACGTCTCCTTCGGCGATGCAGCTTTCATCCGCGATGATCGGCAGGACCGATCCCTCGAAGACGCGACGGTGCCCGTCCCAGTCGTCGGCCGGCAGCGGCTGTTCGATCAGCTCCACGCCCAGCGCCTTCATCTCGCGGGCGCGGTCCAGCGTCTGCTCGACGGTCCACGACATGTTCGCATCCACGCGGAACGCCGCGTCAGTGTGCCTGCGCAATTCTCGGAGAATGGACAGGCCCCCGTCGGCGGGGAGCTTGACCTTGTAGATCGGCCAATCCGGAAACTCCTGCATCTTGGCGACCATCTTCTCGACGGGGTCGAGGCCGATCGTGTAGTCCGTTGGTGGGCAGTGGTCCGTCGACAGCCCCCACAGATCCCAGACCGGCCGGCCCTGCCGTTTGCCCCACAGATCGTGCGCCGCCAGATCCAGCGCACACTGCGCGAACGACGCCCCGCCCAGCGCCGGCTGCATCTGCTCCCAGAACTCCGCGGGGTCGTCCCACGAGGCCGACTCGATCTCGCTCCGGGCGCCCTCGAGCGCTTCGAGCGTCTGCTCGACCGTCACCTGGTAGTAGCCCGACTGCCCCGCCTCGCCGAACCCGCTGAGCCCGCCGTCGCGCAGCTCAACGATGACGGTGTGATGAACATCCGTCGCGCCGTAGGCGATCGCAAACACGTGCCGCAGCGGCACGTCGAACCGGTGCAGGACCATTTCCATGGAGAGTTCCTTCTGACGCTTACAGTATCGTCGGCACTGCGCGGGTGCCACCTTCAAGGCTCCCGAAGGGAGGCTTGTGGGTGCGGGCTCGAATCCACAGAGCACCCACAAGCTCCATCCCGACTTCGTCGGGACTCCGCTTGAAGGTGGCACCCCCGTCATTCGGACGGGTGCCACACGGTTGCCCCTGTCCGCCGCCGCGGGTATCCTGAGTAGACGCTCGGAGGCGGCGCATGACGAGATCGAAATCATCCGGCTGGCGGCGTATGCGTCGGGCCTCGCTCCTGACGGCGTGGGTGTTGGTGGGCGCGACGGCGGCGGCCGCCGACAAACCCGTCCTCCACACGCTCACCGAGGGCGGACGGGGGTACGAGGTGATGGCGCCGGGGCCGTCGCGGGAGTTGGGCAACGCGCCGGTCGTCGTCTACCTGCACGAGTCCAACTTCAAGGGGTTCGACCGGCTGTTGAGCGACTACTGGCCGGTGCTGAAGGCCCGCAAGTGCGTGCTGGTCCTGCCCCGCAGCAGCAACCCCGTGCTCTGGCCGGCCGGGGAAGACCTGTATCTCAATGCCGTGATCGCCGACGTCCGCAAACGCTACCCCGTCGATCCTCGCAAGACGATCCTGATGGGCGTCTCCGGCGGGGCACAGATGGCGCTGTACCTTCTCGACCGCCAGCCGACGGAGTTTCGAGCGGCCGTCCTGATCTCCAGCAACCCCGTCGTCGCCCGAAGCGACAAAGCCGAGTGGTTCTACCCCAACCGCAAGACGCTCAAGACCTGCCCGTACTTCATCGCGAACCACATCACGCAGGGCTCGGCCCTGATGTACTGGCGCCAGGTCCGCCACAAGATGAACCCCCTCGGCGCGAGCGTGTCGGTCCTGCCCGTGCTCGGGCCCGTCGCCCATTACCTGCCGCCTCCCAAGGAACTGAGCGCCTGGCTGGAGCAGGTCATCGCGGGCAAGCATCCCGCGCCGCTGCCGGACCCCCAGAAGGCCGCCGTTGCGAAGATGCTCGCCGAAGCGGTCAAGGCCCTGCCCAAGGCGCTCGCCGACGCCGCCCCCGCCAAGGCCGCCGGGACGGTGACGAAGACCGGACAGAAGTACACGCTGACGACGGCCGTGCCGGAAGGCTACGTCCGCGCGAAGAAGGAAGACGACCGCGGCGCCGCGACCGGGCGCCCGACGCAGATCCGCCTGGAGCATGAGAAGCTGCCCATCTACGTTCGCTGCGAGAGTCATCTCACGCTGAAGTCGATGGACGACGTGCTCAAAGAGCAGGAGGCCCGCACCCGCGCCAGAGGCATGCTGTACCAGGTGTACCACACCGCCGCCGTCCGCGCGGGCGCCGTCGAGTGGAACGTCAAGATCGGCTCGATGACGTATCCCGACCAGACACGCGGGTGGGTTTCGCCCCTGTTCCTGTACGCGACCCGCGCCACGTCGGCGGGGCGGAAATGGCAGGCGGTGATGATCATGGATGAAACGATGGAGCCCGACGCCGCGACCCTCGCGGGCGTGCTCAAGACGCTGATCGCGAGTCAGCGAGTGACGGCGTCCCCGCCGAAGTAGGCGGCGGGCGGCGCCGGTCCACAAAGGCCCCCCCCATGAACGAGGCAGCAGAGAAGATCGCGCCGAAGCGAAAGGCGCCGAACGTGAATCGCCGTCGGTTTCTGGAGATGCTGACCGCTGCGGGAGTCGCCGGTGCGCTGTCCCGGATGGGTCGCGCTGCCGCGAAACCGCAAGCGCGGAAGCCGAACTTCATCATCTTCTTCACGGACGATCAGGGGTACAACGACGTGGGGTGCTACGGGTCGCCGCTGATCAAGACGCCGAACTTCGACCGGATGGCGAGCGAGGGGCTGCGCCTGACGAACTTCTACGCCCAGGCCGTCTGCGGGCCTTCCCGGGCGGCGATGATGAGCGGGTGCTACCCCATCCGCGTCGGCGAGCCGGGCAACACGAAGGGCCAGCACACGATCCTCCACCCCAAGGAGATCACCATCGCCGACGTGCTGAAGGGCGTCGGATACGCGACGGGGATCGTGGGCAAGTGGCACCTCGCGGGCGGGCGGCGCGAGAAGTACCCCGTCGAGCTGATGCCGCTCGGGCAGGGGTTTGACCGCTTCTTCGGCACGCCCCTGCACAACGGGCACACGCGGACGGTCGCCGGCGGGAAGTTCCGCACGCAGTTGATGCGTCAGAACAAGGTGATCGATCCGTACGTCGAGCAGGAGGAGATGAACAACCTGACGCAGCGGTATACCGCCGAGGCGGTCGACTTCATCCGCACGAACCAGGACCGCCCGTTCTTCCTGTACCTTGCCCACACCATGCCCCACGTGCCGATCGGGGCGTCGAAGGCGTTCGTCGGGCGCAGCGAGGGCGGGCTGTACGGCGACGTGATCGAGGAACTGGACTGGTCGATGGGGCAGGTGCTCAAGACGCTGACCGACTGCGGTATCGACGAGAACACGCTGGTGGTCTACACGAGCGACAACGGCCCGTGGATCGAGGCGCACCTCAAGGGCAAGGGCGGAACGGATGCGCACTACGGCAGCGCCGATCCGCTGCGGGGCAACAAGATGATGACGTGGGACGGCGGCTGTCGCGTGCCGGGCATCTTCCGCTGGCCCAGGCACATCGCGGCAGGGAAGGTCAGCGACGAGATCGTCACCACGATGGACTTCCTGCCGACGTTCGCGAAGCTCGCGGGCGCCGAGAAACCGGCCGACCGCATCCTGGACGGCATCGACGTGGGCGACTTCCTGCTGGGCAGAACCCGCAAGAGCCCGCGCGACGATTTCAACTTCTACTGCTACACGCACCTGCAGGCCGTGCGCAAGGGCAAGTGGAAGCTCGTGCTGCCGCGCCCGGCCAAGCCCAAGTGGTGCGGGTGGTCGGCGCGGATGGTCGACGCCGTCGCCGAGCTGTCGCTGTACGACCTCGACGCGGACATCGAGGAGCAGCACAACGTCGCGGACAAGCACCCGGATGTCGTGGCGGAACTGATGAAGCGCGTGGAGAGCGTGCGCGAGGACCTGGGTGACTACGACCGGGTGGGCAAGGGGGCGCGGTTCTTCGACGACGGGGCGAAGCGACCCGACATGAAGTTCTGGGACCGGCGCAGACCGGCCAGGGCCGCTAAGCCCAAGGGCAAGCCGCCCGGGAAGGTCGCGTACGACAACGCCAAGCCCGTGGGGAATCTGCGGTTCGACTTCGAGAGCGACCTGCAGGGCTGGCGCGTGGTCGAGGGCGACCTGCCCGGCGCCCACGGCTCGGCCGGTCAGTTCTATCTGCAGGGCGACATCAACCGCCAGGGCAAGGCGCTGCTCAACACGCTCGGGCGCGGCGAGGACCTGCAGCCCTCCGACAAGCACACGGGCGTGATCGAATCGCCCGTCTTCGAACTGACGGGCGGGAAGATGTCCTTCCTCGTCGGCGGCGGCGATCACGAGGACACGTACGTCGCCCTGTGCGATGCGGGCAGCGACAAGGAACTGCTCCGCGCGGCCGGCGCCCGCGGCAAGACGATGCGGCGGATCCACTGGAACGTGAGCGCATTCAAGGGGCGAAAGCTCTTCGTCCGGGTCGTGGACCGCAATACGGGCGGGTTCGGGCACGTGACGTTGGATGATTTCTCCACGGACGGCACGATCGACGAGAAGGCGACGGCGGCGCGATGGGCGAAGCGGCCCGGCGCGAAGTAGCACGCGAGACCAACAGGAGACCGGGAATGTCACAGATGAAGCGACGAGATTTCATGAAGGCGCTGGGGATCGGCGCGACGGCGATTGCATCGTCCGCGATGGGCGCCGCGAAACCGCAAGCGGAGACGCCCCCGAACTTCATCATCATCTTCTGCGATGACATGGGGTACGCGGACATCGGCCCGTTCGGCGCGAAGGGATACAAGACGCCGCACCTGGATCGCATGGCGACCGAGGGGACGGTCTTCACGGACTTCCACGTCGCGCGGTCGGTCTGCTCGCCGTCGCGGGCGGCGATTCTGACGGGCTGCTACCCGATCCGCGTCGGCGTGCCGGGCAACTTCGGGCCCGGCTCGAAAAACGGCATGAAGCAGGAGGCGACGACCATAGCCCACCTCGTCAAACAGAAAGGCAACCCGACGGCCTGCTTCGGCAAGTGGCACCTGGGCCATCAGAAGCCGTACCTGCCGACGAACCGGGGCTTCGACGAGTGGTTCGGGCTGCCCTACTCGAACGACATGTGGCCGTACCATCCGGAGGCGCGATACAAGTTCCCCGACCTGCCGCTGATGGAAGGCGAGAAGGTGGTCAACCCGACGGTCCAGCCGTCCGACCAGGTGCACCTGACGACGTGGTACACCGAGCGCACCGTCAAGTTCATCGAGGCCAACAGGGACCGCCCGTTCCTGGTCTACCTGCCGCACGCCATGCCCCACGTGCCGCTGTTCGTCTCGAAGAAGTACAAAGGCAGGACGAAGCGCGGGCTGTTCGGCGACGTCATCGCCGAGATCGACTGGGGCGTCGGGCAGATTCTGGACGCGCTCAAGAAGCACGGCCTGG
>CAZEJA010000246.1:0-5375 GCA_964512215.1 uncultured Planctomycetaceae bacterium | reverse complement strand
GCCCTCGGCCCGCAGGCGACGCACCTGCTCGAACAGGAGGTCGATCTCGGCATCCGTCAGGGCCGCGGTGGGCTCGTCGAGGATCAGCAGGTCGCATCGCTGCGCGAGCCCGGCGGCGATCTCCACCATCTGCCGCTTGCCCACGGTCAGGTCCGCGACGGTCGTCGTCGCCCTCACGCCCGCCAGCCCGACCTCCGCCATGATGGCGGCCGCCTCGCGATGCAGCCGGCGGCGGCGGACCACGCCGGCCTTGCGCGGCATGCGGGTGAGGAAGATATTCTCCGCGACGTTCAGCGTGGGGATCAGGTTCAATTCCTGCATCACCATGCGGATGCCCGCGGCCTCGGCGTCCACGCGCCGGGCGGGGCGGTAGGGCCGCTCCCGCAGCGTCATCGCCCCCGTGTCCGCGTGGTCGATCCCGCACAGGATCTTCGCCAGCGTGCTCTTGCCCGCCCCGTTCTCGCCCACCAGCGCGTGGACCTCCCCCGCTCGCAGTTCGAGGTCGACGTCGCTGAGCGCCCGCACGCCGGGGTAGGACTTCGAGATGTTCGCGATGGTCAGCAGGACGGGCGCGCGAGCCACGTGGCTACCTCAGAGATTCCGCCGTGATGAGATCGACGGGCGTTTCCTTGTCCTTCGGCGTCTGCTCCGTCTCGAGGATCTCCAAAGCGTGCTTGATGCCGAAGACGGCGATCTGGTCGGCGTGCTGGTCGACCGTGCAGACGATGCGGCCTTCCTTGATCAGCGCCTGGACGGCGGTGATGTTATCGAACCCCACGACGAGCACGTCTTTGCCCTTGAGCGCGTTGACCGCCCCGAGGGCCATGCTGTCGTTCGCACAGAGCACGGCCTTCAGGTCCGCGCCGAACTTGTTGTAGATCTGCGTGACGAGCTTGTAGGCCCGGTCCGTCTCCCAGTAGCCGGACTGGGAGGTGGCGATCTCCATGCCGGCCGCCCTCATCGCGTCCTCGAAGCCGAGCTTCCGCTGGATTCCGTTGAACGCGCCGGGGCGCCCCTCGACGATCGCGACCTTGTCGCCCTTCGTGAGCTGCTTGGCGAGATGCTCGCCCGCCAGGCGTGCGCCTTTGCGGTTGTCGGGCCCGACGAACGGGATGGCGACTTCTTCCTGCTTGAGCGTGTCGGCGTCGAACTGGTTGTCGATGTTGACGACGACGATGCCCTTTTCCTTCGCCTTGCGGCAGACGGGGATGAGCGCCTTCGAGTCGGCCGGGGCGATGACGATCGCGTCCACGCCGCGGGCGATCATCTGGTTGACGATCTCGATCTGCTTGTTGACGTCCTGCTCGTCCTTGATTCCGTTGCAGATCAGATCGTAGGCGTCCGCGTTGGCCTTCTGATGTTCGCGGGCCCCGTCCTCCATCGTCTTGAAGAACTCGTTGGCGAGCGACTTCATGATCAGCGCCACCTGGGGCTTGTCCCCCGCGCCGGACTCGCCGCCCTTGCGACAGCCGGTTGTCAGAGACGCCGCAAGAATCGCCGCCAATGTCAGAACGGTTACGGTTGTACGCATGGTCGCGCCCTTTCCACGAGATGTTTACGCGCTGCTTGCGAGAGGAATCATGGCGATTATCGCGCATCGCGACGCCGGGCGAAAGAGACTTCTCGCGGAGACTTCCCTGTCAGGAGGGCGGACTTCCCGGGGGGACGCTCCGCGCGTACAATGGGCGTGCCGTGTTCGGTGGCTGAGGCATGGTGTTCGCGTTTGTCCGAGGAGTTCCCGGGATGGGCCGCAAGGACAGGGAAGACGACCGTCCGCGCAGGAAGACGTCGCTGTGGGCGCTTGGCGCCACGGCTGCGTTGGCGGGGGCGGCGTGGTTGTGGTTCCTCTGGCCGGCGGGAGCGCCGCGGCGGGAGGCATGGTCGCTGTCGGAGGCGATCGACCGGGCGGGCGCGTACCTGGTCGGCGCGACGCGCGCGGACGGAACGTTCGAGTACCGCGTGAACATGGTCCCGTCCGTCCGCGTGAGCCCGAGCTACAACATCCTGCGCCACGCGGGGGCCATCTATGCGATGGCGATGCTTCATTCGCTCAAACCCGACGAGGAACTGCAGGCCGCCATGGTGCGTGCGGGCGTGTACTTGCGGGACCACGCCGTGGGGACGGTGCCCGGGCACGAAGGCCTGATGGCCGTCTGGTCGCGGCCGGACGTGAACCACTCCGACGGCCCGCTGCAGGCGAAGCTGGGCGGCACGGGGTTGGGTCTGGTGGCCTTGCTCAGTCTGGAGAAGGTCCAGCCGGGCCTCACATCGCTGGAGACGCTTCGCGCGTTGGGGCGATTCATCCTGTTCATGCAGAAGCCCGACGGGAGTTTCTATTCGAAATACATTCCCTCGGCGGGGGGGCTTCAGGCGCGGTGGACGTCGCTGTTCTACCCCGGCGAGGCGGCATTGGGACTGGTGATGCTGTACGAGAAGGACGGCGACGAGCGCTGGCTGCGGGCAGCGGGAAAGGTGCTGGAGTACCTGTCCACGCAGCGGACGCGGGCCCGTCTGAGCGACCCGACCGTCACGATCCCTGCCGACCACTGGGCGATGCTGGCTACCGAGCGCCTGCTGCACGTGGCGGAGGGCCCGCAGTTGCCCGTGTCGCGCGAACTGCTCATCGCGCACGCCGTGATCATCTGTGAGGTGATTCTGGACGGGCAAGTGACCGGCAGCAGCAGGCCGGAATGGAACGGGGGCTTCTACGTGGACGGACGGGTCACGCCGTCCTCCTGCCGCATGGAAGGCCTGCTCGCCGCGCGGACGTTCCTGTCCGGCCAGCCCGGACAGGAAGGCCTGTGCGAGCGGATTGACGTTGCGACCGAGCGCGGCCTGGCATTCCTCCTTCGGGCCCAGGTGCACGAAGAAGCGTATGCCGGGGCGTTTCCTCGCGCGATGGGGCGCGTCGACGACAACCACCCCGACGCCAAGACACGGAACCGGCGGGCCACCGAGGTCCGTATCGACTATGTGCAACACGCGCTCAGCGCGATGATCCAGTACAAGCGCCTGCAGGATAGGGCGCGGAAGGACTGAGAGTTGATGAGAGAGATCACTTCCTGCAGGGCCTCCGAACGGGTCCGATGGTTCGTACCTGTCGCGTTGGTCATGGTCCTCATCGGACCGGCGGAGTTGTGGAGTGCGAAGAAGCCGACGGCGCCTCCGGACCTGACGAAGGGCGGGCAGGCGGACGACAAGCACGACTGGACGCTCGGACCGACCGGGGCGCGGGGGTGGATCTGGGGGCGATCGCTCGAGACGACGACCGCGAGGCAGATCCTGATTACGAAAGTCGAAAAGGGCTCGCCCGCCGATGGTGCGCTGAAGGTCGGGGACGTGATCCTGGGAGTCGGGGGGAAGCCTTTTGCGGACGATGCGCGGAAGGCCTTCGGCCGGGCGATCACGGCGGCGGAGACGCCGGCGGGCAAGGGCGTGCTGCGACTGATCCGCTGGCGGGATGGGAAGCAGGAGCATGTGACGATCCGCCTGCCCGTGCTGGGCGACTACAGCGACACCTCGCCGTTCGACTGTCCGAAGTCGCAGAGAATTATCGACGCCGGCTGTCGCCACATCGCGTCGCACATGAAGCGCGGCATCGACGGGAACATCAACGCGCTGGCGCTGTTGGCGAGCGGCAAGGTCGAGTACCGCGACGTGATCAAACAGCACGCCCACCAGGCGGGCCCGCGCGGGTTGGAGCTGAAGTTGCGGCCGCGGGGCGGGATGGTGTCGTGGTCATGGGGGTACACCAATCTGTTCCTGACGGAGTACTACCTCGCGACGGGCGACGAGTACGTCCTGCCGGCCATCCGGGAATACGCCACGAAGATCGCGATGGGGCAGAGCGTGGTCGGGTCGTGGGGGCACGGCATGGCGTGGCCGGACCTGAACGGCGGGAAGCTGAACGGCCGCCTCGGCGGGTACGGGGCGCTGAACCAGGCGGGGCTGGTCTGTCACCTGTCGATGGTGCTGGCGCAGAAGTGCGGCGTGACCGACAAGGTCGTGCGGCAGGCGATCGACAAGGCGAACCGGTTCTTCGCGTTCTACATCGGCAAGGGGGCGATCCCGTACGGCGACCACCGCCCGGGGTGGAAAGTGCACGACGATAACGGCAAGGATTCCATCGCGGCCGTCCTGTTCGACCTGCAGAATCACCGCGAGGGGGCGCAGTTCTTCTCGCGGATGACGGTGGCGTCGTACGGCGAGCGGGAGCGCGGGCACACGGGCAACTACTTCAGCTTCCTGTGGGGTCCGCTGGGGGCGAATCGCGCGGGCAAGCGGGCGGCGTCGGCGTTTCTGAAGGAACTGCGGTGGTACTACGACCTGGCGCGGCGGCCGGATGGCAGCTTCCGCTACCAGGGCGGCGCGGGCATGGGCGGCGGCGAGCACAAGTACGGCAACTGGGACTGCACGGGGGCGTACGTGCTGGCCTACTGCCTGCCGCTGCGGAAGCTGTATCTCACCGGGCGGGGCGTGAGCAAGGCCAACGAGTTGTCGGCCGTCGAAGTGAGCGAGACGATCGAGTCGGGCAGGGACTTCAGCTCGTGGCACCTGGGCATTGAGCCGTATCGCTCTAAGAGCGAGGCGGAGTTGCTGAAGTGCCTGGCGAGTTGGTCGCCGGCCGTGCGACACCGGGCGGCCGAAGCGCTGGCGGGCAAGCCCGGCGACCCGACGGCTGCGCTGGTTCGCATGCTGAACGGTGACGACCTCCACGCTCGCTACGGAGCGTGCAAGGCGCTGGGGGCGTTGAAGGGGCGCGCCGCGGCGGCTGTGCCTGTGTTGACGAAGACGCTGACGGCCGACGACCTGTGGCTGCGGATCCAGGCGGCCTACGCGCTGTCGAGCATCGGCGAGCCGGCGCGAGCGGCGATTCCGGATATGCTCGCGCTGGCCGTGCGCGAACAGCCGGACGACCCGCGCGGGTTCATGCAGCGGTACCTGTGCTTCACGCTGTTCTACAAAGGCGGGGCGCTGCGGATGAAAGGGCTGCTCGCCCAGTCCGTCGAGGACGTGGACAAGGACCTGCTCTATCCGGCCGTCCGGAAGCTGCTGACGAACGAGGACGGCCGGGCCCGCGGCGCGGTGGGGAGCGTCTACAAGAAGTTGAGCTACGAAGGAATCAAGCCGCTCCTGCCCGCCGTTCACCGCGCCATCGTCGAGCCTTCGCCCAGCGGCGTGATGTTCGCCAGCGGCATCCGGCTGCAGGGCCTGGAGTTGCTAGCCAAGCACCGCATCCGCGAAGGCATTCCGCTCTGCATTGAGGTCATGGACATCGACAAGTGGGGCAAGCGGTCCCGCATCTCGTCGTGTCTGAGGATATTGGGCAGCTACGGCGGGGCGGCCAGGCCGATGCTGCCGAAGTTGCGCGAACT
>CAZEJA010000245.1:673-5381 GCA_964512215.1 uncultured Planctomycetaceae bacterium | reverse complement strand
GGCATAAGGGAGGCGGCGTTACGGGCGGCTGCGCCCGGACGTGCGGATCGTCTTCAGCAGGGCGGTCAGCTCCCGGACCACTTCGGGATGCTTGCGCCAGACGTTGGTCGTCTCGCGGGGGTTGTCCCGCAGATTGTACAGAACGCCCGTGCTCGCGTCCGTCGGGCGGATGCGCCCCTTGATGTCTTCCCCAAAGAGGATCTTCCACTTCCCCTTTCGCAGCGCGAACGCGCCCGCGCTGGAATGATGGACGACCGAATCCCGGACGGGATCGCGCCGCTTGCGGCTTAGCAGGGCGGGCAGGATATCGACACTGTCCTCGCCCGCGTTTTTCGGAAGCTCGCTTTCCGCAACCGCGGCGCAGGTCGCGAGCAGGTCGGTCAGGCAGATCAGCTCATCGCTCGTCGATCCCCGCGAGATCTTCCCCGGCCAGCGGGCGATGAACGGCACGCGGTGCCCGCCCTCGTGGAGTCGGCCCTTGAACCCCCGAAGATCCCCGGCGGCCCGGTGACCGCCGCTCATTGTCGCCGTTCTCTCCGGAGCGGCCGGGGCGAGGGAACCGACCAGCGGGCCGTTGTCGCTCGTGACGATCAGCAGCGTGTTGTCGGTGACGCCCATCTCGTCCAGGGCGGCCATGATCTTCCCCACGCTCCAGTCGACCAGCCACACCAGATCGCCGCGCGCTCCAGCCTTGCTCTTGCCCTTCGCGACGTCGGGCACGAGGTGCGGCGAATGCGGCGCCGACAACGGCAGGTACAGAAAGAAAGGCTTGTCGGGGCTCCGCTTGCGCGCATCGCGGATGAAGCCGACCGCCTTCTCGGTGAACGTCACATCGACGGTCTCGTTGACCCAGCCCTCGGCCGTCATGCCGGACCGCCAACTGCCCGCGGGGTGACGGTACCGGGCTTTCTCCATCCCCAGAAACCGCCGGTTCTCGATGAAGCAGAACGGTTCATGGTCGGTCGAACAGCCGGCCGTGTAGAAGGCGTAGTCAAAACCCAGATCGCTTGGGCCGCCCTGAACGGGCGCGGCGAAGTCGATGCTCTCCCCGATCGTCCGGTCAGGCTCCGGTCCCGGATGCCACGGCAGGGGCTTGTTGAAGTCGATCTTTCGTCCCTTCTTCGCCGTGAAGCCCAGCCCCAGGTGCCACTTGCCCACCATGCCCGTCACGTACCCGCGTTCGCGCAGCAGCGACGCGACGGTCATCCGCTTCGGCTCGATCAGTGGCGGTTCGTAGTTGAACAGGACGGAGCGTTTCAGCCGCGTCCGCCAGCAGTACCGCCCGGTCAGCACGCCGTAGCGCGTCGGCGTGCAGACGGACGAAGGCGAGTGGGCGTCGGTGAACCGCATGCCCTGTGTCGCCAGGCGGTCCATATTCGGCGTGGGAATCTTCGATTCCGCGTTGTAGCACCCGACGTCCCCATACCCCATGTCATCCGCAAGAATGACCACCACGTTCGGCATGCCCGACGGCTTGCCGTTTCGCGCGGCGTCACGGGGACGTGTCGCCGCACGCACCGTCGCAGCGAAGGGGATCGCCCCCAGAAACGCGCGTCGCGTGAGGGTCACTTCTTCTTCCTCCACACAAACGCCGGGACCGCGGGGAATAGCTTCGGGGTCCCGCCGTCGTTGGGGAGTCGAGGCCCCGGCGTGCTCCGGCCGTCCGCGATCTGCTTGCGGTACAGGCGGATCAACTCCGCCACCTTCTGCGGATGCTTCGTCGCCAGGTTCGTCGTCTCGCCCGGGTCCTTCGAGAGATCGAAGAGCTGCACGAAGGGGGCCTGCTCCAGTTCCTCCCGCTTGGCGACTCGTCGCCCGTACGTTGCGACGGCCTTCTTCCACGCGTCCTCGCGCTTCGGTGTGTTGCCCCACTTGCCCTCGCAGCCGCTGCCAGGACAGAGCGCCAGCTTCCAGTCGCCCGCCCGGACGGCCGTCGCCCGCGTCGCCTGGAGCAGCATGGATGTCCGCGGCGAGTTCGCTTGCGGATCCCGCAGCAGGGGGAGAATGCTGATCGAATCCGGCGCCTGGTCCGGCGTCAACTTGTAGCCTGTGACGTCCCCCAGCGTGGCCATCAGGTCCCCCAGCGCGACCAGCCGATCGCACCGGGAAGCGGGCTTCACCACGCCGGGCCAGCGCACGACGTACGGCACGCGGAACGCGCCTTCGTACACCGCGAACTTGTACCCGCGGTACGGTCCGCTGCTGTAATGGCCCTCCTTCTCGAGGGCCCGCAACTGGTCGAAGGTGGCCTCCCGCCTGCGCCCGGCGTAGGGGGCAGGGCCGTGGTCGGACGTGGCGATCACCAGCGTGTTCTCATCCAGGTCGTGCTTCCGCAATGCCGCCATGACGCGCCCGACGCAATGGTCGGTCTCCATCACGAAGTCGCCGTACAGGCCGATACGGCTGCGGCCCTGGAATGCCGCGCTGGGGCTCAGCGGCGTGTGCGGCGCGGTCAAGGCCACGTACAGGAACAGCGGCTTGCCCGCTTTCGCGGCGGCGGCGTTCGATGCGATGAATCGCTCCGCCTCGGTGGCGAAGGTATCGAGCACCTTCGTGTCCTCGAAGTCTTCGGCGGCCGGGCCGACGCGGTTGAAGGCGCTCCATCCCTTCTTCGCCGTGACCCGGCCGACCCACATATTGTTCCGCACGAAGACGTACGGGTACATGTCGAGCGAGCCGGGCAGGATGAAGCTGTCGTCGAAGCCGTACTGCGGCGGGCCGATGGTCAGGGGCTTGGTGTAGTCGACGTTGCCCGGCCCCTGCGGCTTGCCGTCGGTCGTCTGCATTCGCGTGCCGAGGTGCCACTTGCCGACGTAGCCCGTGCGGTAGCCCGCCTGCCTCATCATCACGCCCAGCGTGAACTGTCCGGCGGGCAGGCGCGTGCCGAGGAATCCCCACGGCCCGCCCGGTCCCGGTCGGCCGAATCGCCAGGGATAGCGCCCGGTCATGACGGCCACGCGCGTCGGAACGCAGACGGAGGCGTTGGCGTGAGCGTCGGTGAACCGCATCCCCTCGGCGCCCAGTCGATCAAGGTGCGGCGTGTTGATCTGACATCGCTCGCCGCCGAACGATTCCACATCCCCGTACCCCATGTCATCCGCGAGGATGAACACGACGTTGGGCTTTCCACTTCGCGGTTTCGCGGCGCCGTACAGCGCTTGCGCTCCGGTCGCTGCAACCGCCCCGACCCCGAGGGCCTTCAGGAATCCACGTCGGCTGATCCATCCGTTCCGTGCGGTCATGCGGTCCGCCTCCCGGAATGCGCATCACAGGATGTCAGATGCTGATGGTCTTGAACTGCGGCAGGTGCTTGCGGTTCTTGCGGAGCATCCGGGCGACCATCTTCCTGATCTCGGCCAGGCTCAGCACGGCCGCGGTGAGCGGGTCGTAGCAGATCGCCTGGTAGACCAGCGTCGGGTCGCCCGTCAGCGCCGCCTGGACGGCCATCTCCTCGACGGCGACGCTGATGTTGTTCAGGGCCGCACACTGCGGCGGCAGGGCGCCGACGTGGATCGCGTTGAACCCGCGCTTGTTCGCGACGACGGGCACCTCCACGCAGACGTTCTCCGGCAGATTGGTGATGATGCCCGTGTTGGGCACGTTGCCGTTGAACTCGAACGCCTCCCCGCCGAGGCGGGCGCTGATGATCGACGCGGCGTACTCGTGCCCGCGCTCGAGCTTGAACGGCGCGCCCTTGCGGAACCACTCGCGGACGTCCTTCTTCCAGCGCTTGTCGCGCCGGTCGTACTCCTTGAGGATGTACGCGTACTCGCCCGGGTTCCAGCCGGTCCCGTCGATGCAGTATTGGTCGATCAGATCCTGGCGCTTGCGGAACCACCAGTTGTACTCGCTGTTGTGTCCGCTGGACTCGGTCACGTAGTAGCCCAGCGCCTTGAACATCTCATTGCGGACGAGTTCGTGCTGGTACACCTTCTTGCGGCGCATCGCGGCGCGGAGCTGCGGGTAGGCGTCCACGCCGTCGACCTCGTATTTCACATACCACGCCTGGTGGTTGATGCCCGCGCAGACGTACGTGACGCGGTCCATGCTCGCGCCGATCCAGTTCGCCAGCATACGGGCCGTGCCCTGCACGCTGTGGCAGAGCCCGGTGATCTGAAGGCTCGGGTACTGGCTTTGCATGGCCCGACACAGCATGGCCATCGGGTTCGTGTAATTCAGCAGGATCGCGCGGGGGCAGAGGCGTTCGATATCGCGGCAGATGTCGAGCATGACGGGGATCGTCCGCAGCGCCCGGAAGACGCCCGAGACGCCGCGCGTGTCGCCCACGTTTGTGTCCACGCCGTAGGTCTTGGGGATCTCGATGTCGTGGCGCCACACCTTCGTCGCGCCCGCGAGGATCGTCACCACGACGGCGTCGGCGTTCCGCAGGGCCGTCTTGCGGTTCAGCGTCGCGACGACCTTCGCGGGATACCCGCCGCGGTCGACGATGCTCTGAACCGCCCGGCGGGCGAACTCCAGCCGCTCGCGGTCGATGTCCATCAGCACCAGCGTGGCGTCCTTCATCAGGTCAAACGTCAGGATGTCCCGCACCAGCCCGCGCGTGAACCCCATCGACCCCGCACCAATAAACGCAATCCGCGCCATACTCAGTCCCTCTTCTTATTCCCAGGAATGCCACTATTCTGCGCGGTGCCCATGCCCACGGACTGCGTCCGTGGGTGACCTCACGCGTTACGCGTTCGCTTTC
>CAZEJA010000245.1:0-663 GCA_964512215.1 uncultured Planctomycetaceae bacterium | reverse complement strand
GCATGCGATCGTATTGCTCAGCAACATCGCAACCGTCACAGGCCCCACGCCGCCGGGCACGGGCGTGATCGCGCCGACCACTTCCTTGGCGGCCTCGAAGTCCACGTCGCCGACCGTCTTCGTCGCCCGCTTGCCCTTCTCGTTCTTGAGGGGTTCGCCGTTCTCGTCGAAGCCCTTGGGGATGCGGTTGATCGCCACGTCGATCACGATCGCGCCGGGCGAGAGCATGTCGGCCGTAATCAGCGGGCTCAGGTCCGGCAGGGCGACGTCCTCGCCCGCCTTCTTGCGCCGACTGTAGCCCAGCCACTTCGCCTGCGAAACGCCTGCAGCGACGAACAGCACCTCCGCTCGCTTCGTGTGGGCGGCGAGGTCCTTCGTCGCGACGTGGCAGACGGTGACGGTGGGGGAGGCGTTGGGGCTTTGCAGCAGGATCGCCGCGATGGGCTTGCCGACGATCTCGCTGTGCCCGACGATTACCGTCTCCTTGCCCGCGAGGTCGTCGCAGGTCTGGCGGAGCAGTTCGACGGCTGCCATCGGCGTGCAGGGCGCCACGATTCCGCCGCCGTAGAAGAGCCTGCCCATGTTCTCGGGGTGCATGCCCTCGACGTCCTTGGCCGGCGCGATGGTGACCTGGACTTTGCGGGCGTCGATGTGCGAGGGCAC
>CAZEJA010000244.1:0-5383 GCA_964512215.1 uncultured Planctomycetaceae bacterium | reverse complement strand
CATTCGACAGTCGGCAATCGACAATCGGCGGTGTCGTCATTCTGAACCTTTCTCGATCGGATTCGTAGTAATTCGTAGGTTGCTGTACTACGATGGGTTACGGGACTGAAGCCGGGAGAATCCGCGATGACAGACGCTGAGACAGATCGGCCGAAGCTCTGGATCCTAGCCAACTGGGGCACAGCCGTTGGCGTGATCGTTCTGGCCTTCGCGCTGGGGTACGTGCTGCATTGGGGGCTGGCGCCGGCTAGGCAAGAAGCCCCCCCAAGCGGCGCCGGGACGAAGCCGGCCGCTGCGGCCCCAGTTTGGTCCTGCCCCATGCACCCGCAGATTCGCCAAGGCGAGCCGGGCACGTGTCCCATCTGCGGGATGGACCTGGGGCTGCAGGAGGGCAGCGCCGCGAAACCGTCCGATTCGCGCCGGATCACGTTCAGCGAGAACGCCAAGGCCCTCATGCGGGTCCGCACCGTCGCCGTCGAACGGAAGCCCGTGACGGCCGACGTGCGGATGGTCGGCAAGATCGACTACGACGAGACGCGCCTGGCGACCATCACGTCGTGGATGCCCGGACGCCTGGACCGCCTGTTCGTCGACTACACGGGCATCCCCGTCCGCACGGGCGACCACATGGTGGAGATCTACTCGCCCGACCTGCTGGCCGCCCAGGAGGAGTTCCTGCAGGCCCGCAAGGCCCGCGACGCTTTGCAGGATTCCGACCCGCCGCTGATCCGCGACTCGGTGGAAGCGACGCTGGACGCGACGCGCGAGAAGCTCCGCCTGCTGGGGTTGACAGCCGAGCAGATCGACGAACTTGTCAAGCGGGGCAAGGCCTCGGACCGGCTGACCATCTACGCCCCGGCCGGGGGGATCGTCATCGACAAGAGCGCCCAGCAGGGCATGTACGTCAACACCGGCACGCGGATCTACACGATCGCCGACCTGTCGAAAGTCTGGGTCCGCCTGGATGCGTACGAGTCCGACCTGGCGTGGCTGCGCTACGGGCAGAAGGTGGAGTTCACCACCGAGTCGCTTCCCGGGCGGACCTTCCGCGGGATGATCTCGTTCATCGATCCGGTGCTGACCGAGCGGACGCGCACCGTGCGGATTCGCGTCAGCGCCGCCAACGCGGACGGGGCGCTGAAGCCCGGCATGTTCGTCCGGGCGGTCGTCCGCTCGCAGATCGCCGCGGGGGGCAAGGTCATGGAGGCCGACCTGGCGGGCAAGTGGATCTCGCCCATGCACCCGGAGGTCATCAAGGACGGGCCCGGCAAGTGCGACGTCTGCGGCATGCCGCTCGTGCGGGCCGAGTCGCTGGGCTACGTCGGCGTCGACGCCGGCACGCAGCAGGCCCCGCTGGTGATTCCCGTCTCGGCCGCCCTGCGGACGGGCAAACGGGCGATCGTCTACGTCGACGTTCCCGATGCGGACGTGCCCACCTACGAGATGCGGGAAGTTACGCTGGGCCCCCGTGCGGGGGACGATTACCTGGTCTCCGACGGGCTCGCCGAGGGCGAGCAGGTGGTCACGCAGGGCAACTTCCGGATCGACAGCGAGCGTCAGATTCGGGCCCTGCCCAGCATGATGGACCGCGAAGGCGTCGGCGCGGCGGGTCACGCCCACCACGGCGGCGCCGGGCCGAAAGCGCCCCGGGCGATCCCCGTTGTTCCCGAAGCCTTCCGGGCGCAGTTGACGAAGCTGTTCGACGGGTACTTCGCGGCGGGGGATGCGCTGGCGGGGGATGACTTCGCCCAAGCGCTGACAGCGGTCGGGGAGATCAGGAATTCGCTGCAGGCCGTCGACCCCGGTTCGCTGAATGGGCAAGCGCGGGACAACTGGCGGGCGCATGCGGAGATCGTCGCGACGTTGCTTGACGGCGCCGCGGCCGCCAAGGGCATCGAGCCGTTGCGGGGCGATTTCGCGCTGCTGTCGGATCAGATGGCGGTGCTGGCGAGCACGTTCGGCCCGCCGGGACGAACGATCTACCAGATTCGCTGCCCGATGGCGTTCAACAACCGCGGCGCGGCGTGGCTGCAGGCGGACCGGGAGGTCCGCAACCCCTACTTCGGCGCATCCATGCTGCGGTGCGGCAGCGTGATCGACACGTTCACGCCGGCCGCGAGAAGCGACGAGCTCAGGCCTCCCTCCAAGGGCGCCGATGACCGACACCGACACCCATAGCGACCGACCGACGCAGACGCCCGAGCAGCGGTCGCCCGTCGGCCGATTGCTCCGGTTCTGCCTGGACAACCGCCTGATCGTCCTGCTGGGCGTGATCCTGGTGGTGTTCTGGGCCCTGACGTGCGCCCCGTTCGACTGGGACCTCGGCGCGATCCCCCGCAACCCCGTTCCCGTCGACGCCATCCCCGACATCGGCGAGAACCAGCAGATCGTCTTCACGGACTGGGCGGGGCACTCGCCGCGGGACGTCGACGACCAGATCACCTACCCGCTGACGACCGAACTGCAGGCGCTCAAGGACGTGGAGACCGTCCGCGCCCGGTCCCTGTTCGGCTTCTCGTCGATCTACGTGATCTTCAACGAATCCGCGGAGTTCTACGAAACGCGCACGAGGCTGCTGGAGAAGCTCAACTCCCTGCCGCCGGGCCTCCTGCCCGAGGGCGTCCAGCCGCGCCTCGGGCCCGACGCGACCGCGCTGGGACAGGTCTTCTGGTACACGCTGGAAGGGCGCGACGCGGAGGGCAACCCCGCGGGAGGCTGGGACCTCGAGGAGCTTCGCTCCATTCAGGACTGGGACGTCAAGGCCGCCCTCGCCGCGGCGCAGGGAGTGGCCGAAGTCGCATCCGTCGGCGGGTTCGTCCGCGAGTATCAGGTCGACGTCGACCCCGATGCCATGCGCGCCCACGGCGTGACGCAGGCGGACATCGTCCGCGCGATCCGGGCGTCGAACATCGACGTCAGCGCCAAGACCATCGAGATGAACCGCGTGGAGTACTTCATTCGCGGCGTGGGGTTCATCCGGGACGTCGCGGATATCGAGCAGGCGGTCGTCGCGGTCCGCGACAACGTGCCGATCCTCGTCAAGCACGTCGCGCGGGTGCAGGTCGGCCCCGCCTCGCGACGCGGGGCGCTGGACAAGGAAGGCGCCGAGGCCGTCGGGGGCGTGGTCGTCGCCCGCTTCGGGGCCAACCCGCTCGAGGTCATCGGGAACGTCAAGGAACAGATCGCCCGAATCGCCCCTGCCCTGCCGAGCAAGACGCTGCCCGACGGGACGGTCTCGACGGTCACCATCGTGCCCTTCTATGACCGCACCGGGCTGATCTACGAAACGCTCGACACGCTGGGCTTCGCGCTGCGCGACCAGATCCTCGTCACGATCGTCGTCGTGACACTGATGGTCCTGCATCTCCGGTCGAGTGTGCTGATCGGCCTGATGCTCCCCTTGGCCGTCGGAATGGGCTTCATCGGGATGAAACTCTTCGGCGTCGACGCGAACGTCGTGGCGCTGTCGGGCATCGCGATCGCGATCGGCACGATCGTCGACATGGGGATCGTGCTGTGCGAGAACATTCTGCGCCACGTCGACGAGTCGCCGCCGGACCTGCCGCGCATCGAGGCCGTCCACCGCGGCGCCAGCGAGGTCGGCGGCGCGGTTCTGACGGCCGTGTTGACCACGGTGGTCGGCTTTCTGCCCGTGTTCGTCATGACCGGCGAGGCGGGCAAACTCTACAAGCCGCTCGCCTTCACCAAGACGTTCGTCCTGATCGCGTCGATCCTGCTGGCGCTGCTGGCGCTGCCGACCGGGGCGTACATCCTGTTCCGGCGGAAACGCAACGGCGGGTGGCGAATCCCGCCGGCCGTGCGAAAGGCTGGGCACTGGGCGCTCTATGCCGCCGTTGCGATCGTCGTGGGCGTGATCCTGACGGCCTACTGGCGGCGCCTCGGCAAGATGAAGGGCCTCGCGAGCAATCTCGTCTTCGTCGTCGTGCTGGTCGGCGGGTTGATCCTGGTGTTCCGCCTGTTCCAGTGGGGCTACCCGTCGATCCTCGGCTGGTGCCTCCGCCACAAGGCGCTGTTCCTGTCGATCCCCGCGGCACTGCTGGTCTTGGCCGCGGTGATCTGGCTGGGGTTCCCGACGATCTTCGCCCCGGTTCCCGCAGCGGCCGAGAAGGTCGGCATCGACGAGAGCACGGTCCGCTCGACGAACTTCTGGGTCTCCGGCAGCCGGGCGTTCCCGGGCCTGGGCAACGAGAGTCGCCCGCCACTGGACGAAGGCTCGTTCCTCTACATGCCCTCGACGATGTTCCACGCCTCGATCGCTGAAGCGATCGACGTGTTGTCCGAGCAGGACATGGCGTTCCGCGCGATTCCCGAGGTGGAGATGGTGGTGGGGAAGATCGGGCGCGTGGACTCGCCGCTGGACCCGGCGCCGATTTCCATGATCGAGACGGTCATCACCTACAAGCCCGAGTACGGGCGGGATGAAAAGGGCGACTACGTCCGCCAGTGGCGCGACCACATCCGCAGCCCGGATGACATCTGGGAGGAGATCGTTGAGGCGGGGCAGTTGCCCGGCGTGACGCCCGCGACGATGCTCCAGCCGATCTCGACGCGCCTGGTGATGCAGCAGACGGGCATGCGGGCGGACATGGGCATTCGCGTCCGGGGCCCGGACCTGGAGAGCATCGAGACGGCCGCCGTGGCGATCGGGAAGCTGCTGGCCGGGGCGGCGGACATCAAGCCCGACAGCATCTACGCCGAGCGGATCGTGGGCAAACCCTACCTGGTGATCGACCCCCGGGCCGACGCGCTGGTCGGGGCTCGCGAGCGGTACGGGCTGAACGTCGAGGACATTCTCCGCAGCGTAGAGATCGCCATCGGGGGCAAGCGGGTGACCACCGTCATCGACGGGCGCCGGCGATTCCCCGTCCGCGTGCGCTACAGTCGCGAGCTGCGCGACGACATCGACAGCCTGGGCAAGATCCTCATCGCGGGCAAGACCGGCCAGCAGGTCCCGCTGGGCGAGCTGGTGGACATCCGCTACGAGCGCGGCCCGCAGGTCATCCAGAGCGAGAACACGTTCAAGGTCGGCTACGTGACGTTCGCCAAGGCGGGCGGCAAGGCGGAAATCGAGGTCATCGAGGGCGCCCGGGCCTTCCTGGACGCCGCGATCGAGCGCGGCGAGCTGAAGCTGCCCGAGGGCGTCAGCTTCGAGTTCGTCGGGGCCTACCAGAACTACGTCAAAGCCCAGCGAACGCTGTCGGTCGTCCTCCCGATGGCGCTGCTGATCATCTTCATCATTCTGTACCTGCAGTTCCGGTCCGTCGCGACGACGCTGATGGTCTTCTGTGGCGTGTTCGTAGCCTTCGCGGGCGGCTTCGTGCTGCTGTGGCTGTACAGCAAGGGGTGGTTTCTGGACTTCGAC
>CAZEJA010000243.1:0-5387 GCA_964512215.1 uncultured Planctomycetaceae bacterium | reverse complement strand
GCGAGGCGGTCCATGTTGGGCGTCTGGATGTAGGGGTTGCCCGTGATCGACAGCGAGCGGTGGTGCTGCTGGTCGGTCATGAGGAACAGGACGTTGGGGCGCCCCTTGCGTTTCGGGGCGGCGACGCAGTGCGCGACGCGCGGGGCGGCGGCCAGGGCGCCGCCGGCTAGGAGCTGGAGGAACTGACGGCGGCGGATGGGTGATGACATGAGGCGGACCTTTCTTGCGAAGCTAGTTGTCCCACTCGCAGATGTAGCCGGTGACGGAGTTGTTGTTGCCTTGGGCGTCCTTCATGCCGTCCTTCATCATGGTGGCGTAGTCCTCGCCGCGGTCGCCCGTGGGGTCGCCCCGCTGCCAGAACGGCTCGCCGTGCGGAAGGGGCAATCCGTTGAGCCACAGCCATTGCCCGTTGCCGGTGTGTCTCGCGCCCACCCACAGGCGCCTCCCGCTCGACAGTTTCTTGGCGAAGGCGAGTTCCTCGCCGCTCTCGATGCAGATCAGGTGCCCGCCCATCTGCTCGCATTTCTCCTTCGCCCGCTGCCAACTGGTGCGATCCTTGACCAGGCGATACCCGTGCCCCTGGAAGCGGATGATGTTGTCACCCTTGTCTCCCTCATCCGGTCGCGGCGGAGGAGGCGGGCCCGGCGGCGGCTTCGAGGACTTGGACTTGTCGCTCGACGACGGCGGGTAGTACCTGGAACTCTTGCCCGACGAGGAATCCGCCAGCAGCGCCGGGCGGAGTTTCGAGGACGTCGAGGACTTCGAGGACTTCAGCGGCTTCGAGGATTTCGAAGGCGGCGGGGGCGGCGCGGCGGCGGCCTTCTCCAACAGCTTCAGTCCGACCTTGGCCTTCGAGACGGTCTTCTTCAAGGCGAGCGCCTTCTCATCGCCCTTCTCCGCATCCAGCACGTACCGCGTGTAGTACATCACGATGCGCGTCAGAACGTTCACCTTCGCCACCGGCGAGGTCGCCAGCGGGCGGAGGTCCCTCTCGTACCAGCCGCCCAGCTCCAGGCAGGTCGCCGGCGGAAGGTCCTCCACGGGGTCGGCCGCCAGGGGCACGAGCTGCCGCCACGTCGCGGGGACGTCGTCGGCGAGATACCGGACGGCCTCGCCCGGGCGATCGAGCTCGACCACGAGCAGCGTGAGCAACTGCATGCGAGCGGCGGAGTCCTTGGGATTGCGGATCAGCGACCCCACCAGGGCGTCGGCCTTCCGGCTGACCCGGCTGCAGTGCCCGGCCCGGAGGTATCGCCCCCGCGTCTCGCCCGCTTCCTTGAGTCGCGCCGCCGTCGCGATGCCATGCGCCTCGAGGTACGCGCTGGCCGCTCTCGACCACTCGCCCCGCTGCTCGCACTCCGCCCCCACGCCGGCCAGCAGTTCCACGAGCTTCTCCCCCGCCGTCATCTTCTGCCCCTGATCCCACGCCAGGCGGAACCAGCGGCGGTACATCTCCACCCGCCGCGCATCCCAGACGTCCTTCCGCTCGGGGGCGTCCTCGATCAGCAGGTCGAGCGACTCGTTGACGGCGTTGCGGGCGTCGGGGTACGACAGCGTCCGCAGCCCGTAGTCGACCGCCAACTCCAGCAGCGCGACCTTGACCTGAACATCCTCCTCGACCCGCCGGGCGGCGTCGCGCAGGTTCACCGCCCGCTGCGCGTCGGTTCGGGTGCCCCGGACCGCCTCTTCCACAATGGCGTTCAGGTCCGCGCCGCCGGCAAGGCCGGCCGAAAGGAACATCACCGCCGCGCACGCCGCCACCGTGATCTTCGCCGTCGCATTCATGCTGCACCTCGCTGCTTCCCAAAGGCCTGCCGCCCCCCTCTGCATGCCGAACGCTCCCATTATCCCTCTGTTGCCGGATTTCCGCAAGATTCGGGGCCGCCGAAACGCCCGCCGCCGCCGCGCCGGCGTTTGTCCGAGGAGGGAATGAATCCTATATTCCGTACAGAGGCCCCAGAAGCCTCAGATTTGCTGCGTTGGTGCCGGTTGCGGGACCTTAGACGTACGTGTACAGCTTGCGGCCCGGGCGGGCACCCACACGCCGCTGCAATCTCCGCTCTCCGCGGCATTTCGAGCCGCCATCCTTCTGTGCGGCGTCCTTATGTTGCCCTGTTTCTGCGACGATATGGACGATATGTCCGCGATGCGTCGCTTCCTGTTGCGCCGCGCGGGGCGCCGGCCCGGACGGGCCTGACATCCGAGATGACCTCCATCCCTCAACGTCGAATGTGAGATGCAGACATGGCAGAACAGACAATCATCGCGGTCGTAAACGAAAAAGGAGGCACGGGGAAGACCACCACCACGGTGAGCCTCTCCGCGGCTCTCGGCGAGATGGGCCAGAAGGTCCTGCTCGTCGACCTCGACGGTCAGGCGGCTTCGTCCCGCTGGGTGGGTGTCGAAGAAGACCCCCGCCTCGCCGATGCCATGCTCCGCGGCGGCGGGCTCGAGCCCATTCGCGACGTGCTGCCCAACGTCTCGCTCGCCCCGGCCAGCGGCAAGCTCGACTCGGTCTCTCACGACCTGCGACCGACCCAGGGCGGCCGCCTGCGCAAGGTGCTCAACGAACAGGACGACTTCGATTACGTCCTGATCGACTGCCCGCCCAGCCTGGGCAACCGCCTGATCGGTAACGCCCTGCTGGCGGCCACCCACGCGATCGTGCCCGTCGAAACGTCCATTCTCGCGCTGGACGGGTTGAAGATTCTGCTGACGACGATGGAGGATATCCGCGACGGCTTCGGGAGGGAGATCATCCTCGCCGGCGTGCTCGCCTGCCGATACGACGCCCGTACGCGACTCAGCCGGATGGTGCTGGCCGAACTGCGCCGGGCCCTGCCCGGGCGCGTGTTCGACACCGTCATCCGCGAGAACGTCCGCCTGCGAGAGTGCCCCGCTTCGGGCGAGAGCATCATGACGTACGCGTCGAGCTGTCACGCGGCGGACGACTACCGGGCGCTGGCCAAGGAACTGCTCGCCGAACCCCAGTCCTGGCGGTACGCGCCCACCTTTGAGGACGCGGGCGAGGCGGCGGAGGATTACCCGCTGGTCGACGACCTGCGAAGCCGCGCGTCAGCGAAGGTGCGCGAATTCGCCCCGAAGGAGGACGACCCGGACGGCGTCGTTCCCGTCCAGCCCGGCGAGACCGCCGACGGCGCCGACGAGAACGCTCCGCAGATCCAACCGCCCGACCCCGAACTGGTCGCCGAAGGCGTCGCGGTCTGGGAACACCCCCTTGCGTCGCAGCGTGAGACCGTCGTCGAGTCCGGCGAGGCGCTGCCCGCGCCGGTTCGGATTACGACGGCCGACGACGACCCGCTGGCCCCGCGCCCGATGGAGGACGGCGAGTGCTTCGAGAGTTGGGTCGCCCGCCTCGGTCAGGCCAAGCAGCGCCTCGAACGCGAGAAAGACGAACCGCTGCTGGACGAGCAGGCCTCCGGGCCCGATCCCGTGGAACTCGGACCCACCGGGCTGCCCCGCTTCGAGATCCCCCACGACGAAGACGGCGCGCCGAGCGACACCGCCACCGAGGAGGCGCCCGAGACCGACGTCGACGAGGAGATGGATTTCGCGGTCGACACGGAGCTTCCAGCCGTCCCCGCCGAAGAGCCGGTGGAGGATTCGCCCGTATCGAGCGACGCCGAAGGTCCCGCGGAGGATGGGAGCGAGGACGAATCCGCCGTCGATCCGACCGACGACTTCCCCGCGCTGCGAGCGGCACTGCGGCGGATCAACGGGCCGGACGGCGGGGGAAGCGGCAAGGGCCGCTCCAGCCGACCCGGGTGGCGGAAGCTGTTCCGCCGGTCCAACAGCACCAGGTAGCACTCTCCCTTGGATAGAAGTGATGGATAAACAGAAGACGATCGACATCACGGGTCGCCTGGGTCGCCCCTCCCCTGCCGGGCGTGCAACCGCGCAGCATGCTCGCTCCGAGGGCACGCACTACGGCAAGGACCGGCTGGGCATCTCCACCGACGAGGTGGACGCGCCCGCCCCGGCCCCGGCGCGACCCGCCCTCCAACCCTACACTCCCGACATGTGCCCCACCAGCGCCCAGAGGCAGACCGTGCCCACCGGGCAGCAGGACGACACGCACTCCGATCTCGCCGCCGTTCCCGCCGGGAACGCTCGGCCCGGTCGAAAGCGGATCGTGGTCCTCCTCGTCGCAGGCGCCGTGGTTCTGGGCGCGGCGTGGGGACTGTGGAGTTGGCTGGGCGGGTCGAGTTCGACCCCACGTCGCGCCGCGGCGGCGCCCGCACGCCCGGCGGCCCCTGCCTCACCCGTTGCCCCGCCAAAGCCGGCCTCACCGGCTGCGGTCAAGATCGCACCGAAGCCCCCAACGCCCGCCCCCGCGGTGCGCCCGCCGTCCCCGCCTCGACCCGCACCGCGGCGGGCCAAGGCCTGGCTGGCGCCCAGCCGTCGCCCCGGCGCCACCCCGAAGCCGCGACCCGGGGTCCTGCCGCCTGCGAGACCGGCTCCGGGCGAACGTCCGAAGCCCGCAACGGTTAAGCCCCCCAAACCGCCCAAGGGCGATGCGCCGCCCAAGGCGAGCGACGACGCTCCCGCTCCCAAGCCGCCCGGCAAACCCGGCAAGCGTTTCCGGCCCGCACCGGCGGGTCTGACGCTCGGCGGCGTGGCGAGCTTCGGCGATCAGAAGTTCGCGGACATCAACGGCAAGCTCCTGACGGTCGGCGACACGATCAACGGCGCGACGCTGGTGACCGTGGGCGACATGCACGTCGAGATGGAGATCGACGGGGAGTATTTCCACGTCGAAGTCGGCGGCGCGTCGACCCCGAACGGACAGGAAGGTACGGACACGTCGGAGAAGACGCCCGACGAGCCGAAATGACGAGCACAATGTGGACGGTCCCGTTGTTGGGGACTGTCCCCTTTTTGCGGAGCACGGCGGCGGGCACGGGGAAGAGCGGGGAAATAGGTCGAGGCCGCCCATCGGTCGGGCGCGAAAAGGGTAGCGGGGCGGGCGCCCCCGGGCCCCTCAATCCCCCTCACTTCTGCGGCGCACTTCGCGTATACTCCGAGGGTCTGAACACTGGAAAGGACACGGCGATGGCCAAGGCAACGAGCGGACTGCGGTGGGCGGGGATTCTTCTGGCGGCGTTTGCGGGCGGCGCGGCCTCTCACTGGTGCCTCACCGACGTCGAACCGGCCGAAGCGCAGGTGGTCATGGGGGGCGGGGTCTTTCGCACCAAGGGCGCCATCACCGCGGGGGCCCTGCAGCTCAACGACAAGCAGGGCAACGCCTACGCCGAACTCGCGCTCAAGAACGGCTCGCCCGTGCTGGTGCTGTACGGCAAGGACGGCAGGGAGTGCGTCCTGTTTGAGGTGGACGGTCGCTCCGGCGAGACGAGCCTCAAGATGAC
>CAZEJA010000242.1:0-5404 GCA_964512215.1 uncultured Planctomycetaceae bacterium | reverse complement strand
GGTGGTGGGGGGGGGGGCGCGCCCCCCCCCCCCCCCCCCCGCCGCGCGGGCGGGGGGGGGGGGGGGGGGCCCCCACCCCCGGGGTTACTTGATCTCGACGCGGTCGAGTTGGAGGCGGTGCTTGCGGCTCTTGAAGTGCACGCTCACGTTGCCCGCCTGGATGCGGACGTCGCCTTTGCGGCCTTGTTTGAGATCGAGCTTCCCGCCGGCTGCGTCGAGGGCGAAGACGCTGCAGAACAGTGCGCTGTCGGCCACGCCGGCGTCCATGCGCAGCACGTGGTCCGAGCCGCGCCGCGCCAGGACGTGCGACTCGGTCGACACGGTCGCTCCCGCGGTGGACGCCAGAGCGAAGGACAGCCCCGAGCGGCGCCCCAGGATAGCGCCCGTGTTGGCCCCGTCGGCGAGTTCGATCTGCCCCTGCGTGTGCCACAGCAGGCTGACCTTCTCGGGGGTCGGCAGGGACAGTTCGTCCAGCACGCACAGCATCCGCCCCGCGGCCGTCTCCGGGTCGACGACGAGCACGACGTGCCGCAGGAACTGGACGTTGTCCCCGCAGGCCTCCCCCGCGTTGCACGCCAGCCAGCGGAAGTTCTCGCCGTCCTGGGCGTCCACGATCGAGCCTTGCGCGTCGAGCGAGTGGTCCTGGTCGGCGACGACGATCGTATTGTGTGCGCGGGCCTGAACTTCGTAGAACTCCCCCCGGGCCTCGGAGAGGTAGGCTTTGGAGAACGGCGCGTTGCCCACGTCGGTCAGGAGCATCTCTCCATCGATCTGCAACTGCAGCGAGTTCATGTCGCGCTGGGAGAGATTCGCGGACAGGTCGCCGGTCTTGGCCGCGACGTACATCTGCGGTTTCGGCCAGCGGTCGGCGATCGCGGCCCAGCCGATCTCGTTGAAGACTTTCACAGTCTTGAGTTCGCCGGGCCCGTCGGTCTCGGCATCGGGGGGGCGGAACAGCATCGCCAGGCCCGCCGCCGAGTAGCCGCTCGTGCTCAGGTCCGTGCGGAACGCGTAGGTGTCCAGCCACCACGTCACCTCGCGCACGCCGAAGTGCTTGGTCAGCAGGTAGAACGTGCCGTACAGCGGCACGCCGGCTTCGTCGCCGAAACTGGCGGCGTGCCCGTTGGGCGTGAAGTAGACGCCGAACAGCCCCGTCGCGTCGATGCCGCGCCGGTGGAGGATGCGCTGGTCGTCGAGGCAGCGGGCCGTCGCCTCGCCCAGCAGCAGGACGTAGCGCATGGCATAGCCCCAGAAGCCCGTGCCCTCGTCCCAGCCGCCCTCGTGCCCCAACGCGTCGAAGAAGCTCGCCAGCCCCGTCCGCGCGTGGTGGTAAGCTTCCTCGGCGGCGGGCTCTTCATCGCCCAGCGCCATGGCCGCCAGCCCGCAGCCGCTGTTGACCACCGCGTTCCAGTGGTGGTAGCACGTGTACCACCAGGCCTTGTCCGCGACGGCCTGGTTGTAGGGCTCGACCACCTTGTGCCGGATCGCGTGGATCACCCGCAGGCGATCCGCTTCGGTCAGGTCCTCCCACAGCCAGTCCAGTCCGATTGCGGCCGCGACGCCCGCCTCGGCGGTGCAGAGGTCGGCGGGGACGTGGTTGTAGCACGGGTCGATCCACTGGCTCCAGCGAGAGAGCGTTCGCAGTTCCTCGATCGCCCGGTCGCGGTACGCGGTGTTGGGTTCGATGTGATGCGCGATCAGCAGATCGAGCAATCGCCCCTGCGTGGTTCGGGCGGCCGCCAGGGCCGAGCCCCACCGTCCCCGGTCCCACTCCATCCGCCACTGCTGCTCGGTCACCGGCGCCGATTCCAGAATCAGCGAGCACCGACGGACCAGTCGATCGTAGAAGGCGTCGAACGGCGCCTGCGAGATTCGCTCCCGAAGGGCGCTCAGTTCCTCCCGGCTTGCCAGTAGTCCACGTCTCATTCACTCATTCCTGTTCCTACGGACCGCGAAACGAAGCGCCCGCCAGCATACGGCCGGCCTGCGCAAAGTTCAAGACGCCGAGCAGCAAAGGAAGGGATTGCGGACCTGCCCCCGAGGGGTTTCGGATTTCGGATTGCGGATTGAACGACAGCATGCCTGCTTCCATCGGCAGTTCCGGAACAGATCATCATACACAGCGAAGGTTCGATTGCGCAGGTGCGCATGCACCCCCCAATCCGAAATCCGAAATCCGCAATCCGAAATCCACTCACGCCGGTATAATCTCCCGCGGACCCCGTTCCCTTGAGGCGCCCATCTTGCCTGACGAATCCAGTTCATCGCCGCCGATCCGCGACCGGGAGCTTCTCCAGCGCCATCTGGAGGGCGACGCCGGGGCGTTCCGCGCGCTGGTGGTGCGGTATCGCCAGGAACTGTTCAACTTTCTGGCCCGTTTTACGGGCAACGCGGAACTGGCGGAGGATGTGTTCCAGGAGGCGTTTCTGCAGCTTCACCTGTCGGCCGCGACGTTCGACATGTCGCGCCGCCTCAAGCCGTGGCTGTTCACGATCGCGGCGAACAAGGCCCGCGATGCCCTGCGCAGCCGTCGCCGCCGGCATGCGGCGCCGCTGGACGCGACGATTGCCGGGGGCGAGGACGACCGCGCCAGCTACGCCGACCTGCTCGAAGCCGACATCCCCTCTCCGTCGGAATCTTTGATGAACCTCGAGACCCGACGGGCCGTACAAGAGATAGTGAACGAGATGCCGGAGAATCTCCGGATTGTGCTGCTGCTGTGCTATTTTCACGAGTTCCCGTACAAAGAGATTGCGGAGATGCTGGATTCGCCGCTGGGGACAATCAAGTCGCGGCTGCATGCGGCGGTGAAGCACTTTGCGGCAAAGTGGCACGCCGTCGCCGGACAACGGAACCATGAGCGAACCGAACCATCCTGACGAAGCGCTGTTGATCGACTTCCTGCTGGGGCGCTGCGATAGCGCCGCCGCGGCGGACGTTCGGCGCCGCCTGGAGCGCGATGCTGCCTTCCGGCGCCTGCACGACAACATCGCCAGCACGCTGGCGGCCGTCGACCTGGTCGGGGAGGTCGAACCGCCCGAGGACCTGGTGCACGGCACGATGGAGCGCATCCGCCAGGCGCAGGAAACCACCGCGCTGCTCGAGCGGGAGGAAGTCGTGCGAACGGGCGGGCGGGCCACGTTCTCGCTGCGGGAACTCATCACGCTGGCCGCAGCGGCGATGATTCTGGCGGTCGTCTTCATCCCCTGGGTCCGCGAGGCCAGGCGGCGCTCGCTGGGGGCCCAGTGCGAATCGAACGTCGGGCAGATCGGCTCGGCGATGCGGAAGTTCGCCAGCGCCCACAGCGGCATGCTGCCCCGCGCGGGAGGCGAGGCGCGACGGTGGCTGCCCGGCGGGAACCAGCCGGCGGCGAGCAATTCCTCGGCGCTGTTCTCGCTGGTCCGCGACAACTACGCCGAACCGGCTGTCTTCCAGTGTCCCGCCGTCGACGTGCCGCGGGATGACGACAGCGACACGATCGTTCTGGTCGTGACGGCCGAGATGACCGATTTCCCGCGCGGGCGGTACATCCACTACTCGTACCAGCACACGCTCGGGCCCGGGCGGTTGACCTACCACGAGCCGGGCCTGAAGGCGGTCGCCGAACGGATGGGGGTCCTCGCGGACCGCACGCCGGTGTTCCGTAACGGGCAGTTCCGCCCTGAACGCGTCCGGACCGCGACCAGCGACAACCACGACCGCGAAGGGCAGAACGTGCTCTATCTCGACGGGCACGTGGAATGGCATGACAAACCCAACGCGGGCGTGGCCGACGACAACATCTTCCTCGTCAAGGGGATCTACGAATACACGGGCGACGAAACCCCCGTCAGCCCGACCGACACGTTCCTGCTGCCCGCGAGTAGCGGCTCCGAGGAATAGGGGACGCGGTCAGCTATTCCGCCGAAGGCGGATCAGCTCTCAGTTGCAGCGAACGACAACGGATGCCTTGGCGGCGCTACGTGTTGAGATCGCCTTGGGAGATCGGGAGAGGCCCCCTACGGGGGGCTGGGGCTCTCTGGTGTGGCCACACCTGCCCCCGCTGAGACCTCTGTGGCTCTGTGGTGATCTGTTCCACAGGCCGCCTACTCGAGGTCGCCTTGGGAGATCAGTTCCTGCAGGGGGCCGAACTGCTGCTCGAAGAGGTAGCGGTAGTAGCCCCCCGCCCGCAGCAGCTCGGCGTGCTCGCCGGACTCGACGAGGCGCCCCTCCTTGAAGACCAGGATGCGGTCGGCGCCCATGATCGTCGAGAGGCGGTGGGCGATGATCAGGCAGGTCCGCCCCGTCATGACACGCTCCAGCGCCTCGGTGATCAGGTTCTCGCTCTCGCTGTCGAGGCTGCTGGTGGCCTCGTCGAGGATCAGGATCCGCGGGTCCTGGAGGATCGTCCGCGCGAGCGACACGCGCTGGCGCTGCCCGCCCGAGAGCGTCAGGCCCCGCTCGCCGATCAGCGTCTCGTATCCGTCCGGCAGGGCGGAGATGAAGTCGTGCGCGTTGGCGGCCTTGGCGGCCTCGATGATCTCGGCGTTCGTGGCGCCTTTCCGCCCGTAGCGCAGGTTCTCCGCGACCGTCCCCGAGAAGAGGATCGTATCCTGCAGGACGATGCCGATGCTCCGCCGCAGCGGGCGCAGGCGGTAGTCGCGCAGGTCCACCCCGTCGATGTAGATCGCGCCGTCCGTGACGTCGTAGAGTCGCGGGATCAGCGTCACCAGTGTGCTCTTGCCCGCGCCGCTCTCGCCCACGATCGCCACCCGCTCGCCCGGGCGGATCGAGAAGCCCACGTCCCGGAGCACCTCAGGCCCGTCGCCGTACCGGAACGCGACGTTCACGAAGCGGATGTCGCCCATCCCCGGCACGCTGTCGCGGCCTTCGGGTTTGGGGCGGACCTCCGGAACGATGTCGAAAATGGAGAACACCCGCTCGATCGCGGCCATCGACGTCTGGTAGATCACGTTGATCTCGCTGAAGCGGCGGATGGGGTTGTAGAGCATGCCCGCGACCGCGGTGAATTTGATGATCTGCCCGGCCGTCAGCTCGCCGCTGCCGATGGCGATCGCGGCGCCGATCACCCACACGCCGCGCCGGGCCATCGCGACCAGGAACGTGCTGGCCGCCCCCAGCATCTTGGCGAGCCTGCCGCGCTGTACCGCCAGGCCCCGGAGCGCGTCGGACTCTTCGGCGAAGTGCTGCGCCTCGGCGGGCTCCTGCGCGAAGCTCTGCACGACGGCGATCCCGTTGAGCCTCTCCACGGCCAACCCGCTCATCACCGACCGCTGTTCCTGCACGTCGTGACTCGCCTGGCGGATCTGCGGGTTGATCTTGCGGTACATCAACGCGTAGACCGGCAGGATGCCCAGCACGACGAACGTCAGCTTCCAACTCGTGAAAAACAGGACGACCAGCG
>CAZEJA010000241.1:0-5426 GCA_964512215.1 uncultured Planctomycetaceae bacterium | reverse complement strand
GTGAATCCAGGGGCCGATTGTCATCTTCTGCGCCGCCCTCGCCCGCTCCGACTCGGCGTTGTCACGGATCCCGACGTAGTTCTCCAGCGTCCCTCTCAGGAAGATGTCGAACCATCCGCCCAGGTGGTAGATCGGCACGTCGCCCGCGTACTCCTGCACGAGGACGAACGTGGGGCTCGACACCATCCGCTCGTCGTCCAGACCCAGCCCCGTCGCGATGCCCCGCACCAGGGCCGTCTTGCCCGCCCCCAGTTCGCCCGTCAGCGCCACGCAGTCGCCCGCGCCGAACCGCGCCGCCAGTTCCCGGCCGAGCGAGGCCGTGCCCTTCATGCTGCGTGTTTCGAAACTCTCCGACGCGCTCACGCCTCGTGCTCCCAGCCGGTCGCCTTCAGTTCCTCGCGCCGCCCGTCCGGGTGAACAAGCGTCCGCTCCGACCCGGGCGTAACCGTCCCGATCCGCGTGACCCGCACGTCCAGAGGCTGGTCCGCTGTCAGGCGGTCTGCCTGCTCGGCCGGAAGCGTGAAGAGGAGTTCGTAGTCCTCCCCGTCACCCAGAGCTGCCTCCAGTCCGGCCGCGTCCGGGTGAACCGGCACGTCGGCGGCGAGGACCTCCGCTCCCGCGCCCGACGCGTGGCACACGTGCGTCAGGTCGGCAGCCAGCCCGTCGGAGGCGTCGATCATGGCGTGCAGACCGCAGGCCTCCGCCAGCGTGCGGGCCTCGCGGATCCGGGGCGTGAACGTCAGGTGACGCTCCGTCCGCCAGGCGCCACCGAAGGCGCCCGTCACGCAGATCGCGTCGCCCGCTTCCGCTCCGCTGCGCAGGACGGGTTCGATGCCCGCGGGCAGGCCGAACACGGTCACACTGATCGCCAGCGCCCCGTCCCAACTGCCCACGTCGCCGCCCACGATGGGACAGTCGAACTCGTCGCCCACGTCGCGCAGACCGTGGTAGATATCCTCGGCATCCCGGCGGGGCATTCCGCGCGGCAGCGCGACCGACGCGACCGCCCCCATCGGCGCAGCGGCCATCGCGGCGATGTCCGAGAGATTCCGCGCCAGCGCCTTCCGCCCCGCCGCTCGCGCGCCGTCCGAAGCCAGGATGAAGTGCACGCCGTCCAGCACCTGGTCGACGGTCACCAGCACCCGCTCGCCGCCGCACGCGATTACCGCGCAGTCGTCACCGGGCCCCACCGGAACAGCGGCTGGATCCGGGACGCCCTGCGAACGGATCCACTCGATGAACTCGAACTCGCGCATGGTCAGGCGAGCTTTCGTTTCCAGAACGCCAGTTGCTTGCGAAGCTGCTTCGCCCCGCCCGCGCCGTCCGGGCTGTACCGCTTGACCACGTTGGCCGGACCGAGATGCTTGCGCACGTCGTCCGTCACCTGCGGACAGGCCTTCTGCAGCGTCGTCAGCGGCAGCCCCGCGAGCGTCACGCCCTCGGCCTCCGCCCGGGCGACGAGCTGGCCTACGACGTGATGGGCCTTGCGAAACGGCAGGCCCTTGCCCGTGAGGTACTCCGCCAGCGCCGTCGCGTCGAGGAACCCCGCGTCGAGGCCGTCCGCGATGCGGGCTTCGTTGAGCTTCGTCGAGGCTACGATGCCCGCCGCGACGGTCAGCGCCTGCTTCATCGCATCGACGGCTGCGAAGGCGAACCGCTTGTCGTCCTGCAGGTCCCGGTTGTACGCCAGCGGCAGGCCCTTGAGCAGCGTGAGCATGCCCGTGAGCTGCGCGATGCCGCTCGCCGCCTTCGCCCGGATCAGCTCGAGCGTGTCGGCGTTCTTCTTCTGCGGCATCATCGAACTCGACGTGCAGTACGCATCGTTCAGCTCGATCATCCCGAATTCGACGGTGGAGTAGACGATCCAGTCTTCCGCCCACCGCGACAGGTGCACGCCGAGCATCGCGCAGGCGAAGCACAACTCCGCGAGGAAGTCCCGGTCGCTCGTCGCGTCGATGCTGTTGCGGGCGATCTTCGGGAAGCCCAGGATTTCCGCGGTTCGCGCGCGGTCGAGCGGCAGGGACGTGCCCGCCACCGCGCCGCACCCGAGCGGGCAGACGTTGATCCGACCCCGGGCGTCCGCGATGCGATCGCGATCGCGCTGGAGCATTTCCGCGTAGGCCAGCAGCGCGTGCCCCGCGACGATCGGCTGGGCCCGCTGCAGGTGCGTGTAGGCGGGCATCACGACCGTGCCCTGTTTCTCGGCCATCTCGACCAGTGCCCGCTGGAGTGCGACGATCCCGTCCCGCAGATCGTCGGCGGCGTCCCGCGCCCAGAGACGCAGGTCCAGCGCCACCTGGTCGTTCCGGCTGCGCCCGGTGTGCAGCTTGGCCCCGGCGTCGCCGGTCCGGTCGATCAGCGCCTTCTCGATGACCATGTGGATGTCTTCCAGCTCGACGGGCATCTTGAGCTTGCCCGCCTCGATGGCGGCCGCCACGTCGATCAGGCCCCCCTTGATCTGCCGGAAGTCCGCGCGCGAGATCAGCTTCACCTCGCGGAGCATCTGCGCGTGCGCGAGCGAACCGGCGATATCGTATCGCCACAGCGTCCGGTCCACGTCGAGGCTGGCGACGAATTGCGCGGTCGCGGCGTCGGCATCGGCGGTCAGCCGCCCCTGCCACGACTTGGCGGACGTTGATGGTCGTTTCTTCCCGGCCATGGGGGTCTCCTTCTCGCATGCGATGGTAGGCTGGACCGTCGCGCGTGTCAACGTCACCTGCCGCTCCGCCGGAGCCGCCTTGACCCCGCGCGGCCGCCGCGCTACCATGAGCCCATGTGTTCGGACAAGACAACCACCTCGCGCGGCACGTTCACGTGCGAGGTCCTAGACAACGAGCGGATCTGCGACGACCACCACCGCCTCGTGCTGGACCTGCGCGACTTCCCCCCCACGCAGCCCGGGCAGTTCGTGCAGTTGCAGTGTCGCTACCCCACCGAGCAGATCGGCAGTCGCGAGGTGGAATGGACGAAGGGCCGAATCCCGCAGTTCACCCAACCCGAACTGACCGACAAGGAACCCCTGCTCCGCCGCCCGCTGAGCATCGCAGGCATCCGCACCCACGCCCACGGCGCGGTCGAACTGGACCTGATCTACCGCACCATCGGCACGGGGACGCGATGGCTGGCCGGCGTGCAGCCGGGCGACACGATCAGCGTGCTCGGGCCGCTGGGCAACGCGTTCCCCATCCACGAAAGCAAGCCCCGCGCCGCCCTCGTCGGCGGCGGCGTGGGGATTCCGCCCATGCTGTATCTCGCCGAAGCGCTTGCCGCCGCCAGCAAGAGGACGGTCGCCTTCAACGGCGCCCGCACCGCAAACCTGCTGCCGCTGCGCCTGCTGCCGTCGGGCACTGTCTCCACCGAAGGCCGCCCCGCCCATTGCGTGGCGGAGTTCGCCGCCCACGACGTGGACGCCGCGGTGGCCACCGACGACGGCACGCTGGGCTTCGCGGGGCTCGTCAGCTTCGCATTCGAGCAGTGGCTGGACGAGTCCGGGGATGGCGGCGACGTCGTCGTCTACACGTGCGGGCCCGAGGGAATGATGCGAGCGATCGCCGACATCTGCATCGCCCGCGACGTGGAGTGCTACGTCTCGCTGGAGCGTCACATGGCCTGCGGAATGGGCACCTGCCAGTCGTGCATCGTGCGGATCCGCGACGAAGGCGAATCCGGTTGGACCTACAAGCTCTGCTGCAGCGACGGGCCCGTGTTCGACGCCCGGGACGTGATCTGGGACTGAGGAGGCGCATGCGAATGGTATCGAGGCGGTCTTTCCTGAAACACGTGGGCGCAGCCGTGGCGTGCGGCATGGTTCGCCCGGCCGATTCCGCCCCCGACACCCCCAAGGGCAAGCCGAACGTCCTGTTCATCTTCACGGACGACCAACGATTCGACACGATCGCCGCCCTGGGCAACCCGAACATCATCACGCCGGGGCTGGACCGCCTGGCGAAGCGGGCGTTCGTCTTCCGCAACGCCTACTGCCTGGGCGGAAACACGGGGGCGGTCTGCATCCCCGCCCGGAACATGACGATGAGCGGCTGCGCGTGGTTCGGCTTCAACTACGACCGCAGCAGAAAGCGCGTCGTCCAGAAGAACACCCCCCACGTCGACCCGCGCAAGCCGACGTTCCCGAAGTCGATGCGGGCGGCTGGCTACGAGACGTACTACAGCGAGAAGAGCGGCACGGCCAACCTGCCGCAGATTCAGACGCAATTCGATCACCGTCAGAACGTCCACATGGTCAACGTGCTGGCGACCGGTCGACCGGCCCGCGGGGTCGTCGACGACGCCGTCGCGTTCCTGAAAAGCAAGCGCGACACGTCCCGCCCGTTCTTCATGTATCTCGGGCTGCCCTGCCCGCACGATCCGCGATGGTCGACGAAGCGGTTCCGCGACCTCTACGATCCCGCGAAGATCCCCCTCCCGTCCAACTACAAGCCCAAGTACCCATGGAACATCAACCAGATGGTCCGCGACGAGTTCCTCGAAGCCTGGCCGCGGACGAAGGACGCCATCCGCAGCCACCTGCACGACTACTACGCGCTCATCTCCAGCATGGACCACGACATCGGGCGCCTGCTCGACGGGCTCGACGAGTTGAAGCTGACCGACGAGACCATCGTTATCTTCTCGTCCGACCAGGGCATCGCGATCGGCAGTCACGGACTGATGGGCAAGCAGAACATCTACGAGGACACGATGAAGGTCCCGCTGCTGCTGGCCGGGCCGGGGATTCCGAGGGGCGAGTCGGACGCGCTGGCGTACATCCACGACATCTTCCCGACCACGTGCGATCTGGTCGGCGCCCCGGTGCCGGACGGCCTCGACGGGCGCAGCCTCGCGCCGGTCATCCATGGCAAGGCCGCGAAGGTCCGCGACACCGCCCTGCTGGCCTACCGCAACGCCCAGCGATCGGTGCGCGACGAGCGATGGAAACTTCTCCGCTTCCCCCAGATCGACCGCACGCAGCTCTTCGACCTGCAGAGCGACCCCCACGAAACGAAAGACCTGTCCGGCGACCCCGCCCACAAGCAGCGCATCGGCCGGATGATGGCCATGCTCGCCGCCGAGCAGAAACGCTACGGCGACAAGGCGCCCCTGAAGGTGGATGCCCCCATCCCCGCTGAGTTAGTCATTCCCAAGGGCGCCAAGAAGAAATACCGAGGCGGTCTCGCGCCGGGCAAGCCGTAGCGATCCCCTCCGAAGCCCTGGATTCACACCGCGTTCAGCATTCACCCAGCCGGCGCAGCGGCTGGGCTTGGGGGGCACAGGTGACGTCCTGCCGATGCTGTTGCCCGTTGCCGGGGTTCCCCCTGGTCCCCAGCCCCTAGTCCCTGGTCCCTGCTTCTCTCGCCATCTTCTCATACTCGCCCAACAGATACTTCTCCCCCCGTCGGCACACGATATGCCCCCACGGCAGCGGGCGG
>CAZEJA010000240.1:0-5436 GCA_964512215.1 uncultured Planctomycetaceae bacterium | reverse complement strand
GGCCGGGGCTTCTGCCCCGGTTGCCCGGTCCCCCGCCCTCCCTTCTCCCAGCCCGCTTCAGCGGGCTTCCCCTCCGCCGGCTCGCTCCGCTCCAGTCGCTCGTGCGCTCCCCCTGCTCGGCGTAGTGCGACCGCTGATTCCGCACGTATTCGAGAACCCAAGGCAGGTCCTTCGTACCGAAGTTCCCGTAAGCCCGCTGAAGCGGGCTGAACAAAGAGAGTAGTGTACGCCCGCCCACAGGACCAGGGCTGGAAGCCCTGGCCTACACGCTGTCGCGGGAAGGCCCGTGAACGGGCCTCGTCGAGTGTGGCTCAACCGCATGCCCTCCCTCCTCTCGCCGCATGGAACAGCGCACGCAACGTGCGTCGCCACGCGCCCTGACGTGCTGCCGGTTCTGTCATGGCAATCCCACCGGCGCGCCGGCTTGCATGGCGACGCCCTCTGTGAAAACCGCCCTAGCCGAACGCGCCTGCGTTGGCTGCCAGGATAATCGCCCCGGCGGTGATCTGCCCGAAGGCGAGCAGGCCTCCGCCCATCACCCCGATCCAGGCCTGCATCCTGCCGACGGGCACGGCTTGGCGGTTGGCGTTCTTGAGGCCCTTGACGCCCAGAGACAGGGCGTAGAACCCCAGCGGAATGCCCAGAAGGGGGATGATCGACGCGATGCCCAGGTAGCAGGCCTTCACAGCTTCGGGGTTGTCTTCCGGCGCCGTCTCGGCGGGCGGGGGGACCTGCTCGACCGGCTCGGGCGCTTCGGCCGCAGGCGGGGCCTGCGGGGGGGCCTCGGCGGGCGGCGGCGTCGGGTTCTCAGGATCGGGCAACGTATCGCTCATGGCATGACTCCCAGAAAGCTCTCGCTTCTCGTACCGGTTGACGTGCACGTGCCCGGCGGGCGCATGAATCATGCCCCCGACGAGCATCTATCGCTCCGTATCGGCACTGTACCTGCAGAGACTACAGCGATTCAATTCCATTTCGGATTGCGGATTGCGGATTTCGGATTGGACAACAGCATACCCGCGTCGATTGGTGATCCCCGGGTGGTTGCCGCGTGAACCCGACGTTGGGCACGGCGAGGATGCCTCCGCGTCCCAATCCGAAACCTGCCTGCCGGCAGGCAGGTCCGCAATCCGCAATCCGAAGTGGCTTCATTCGATCAGCATGGCGTCGCCGTAGGAGTAGAAGCGGTACTCGCGCCGGATGGCCTCGGCGTAGGCGTCGAGGATGATTTTCAGCCCCTCGGTCGCGCCGGGGGCACAGAAGGCGGCGACGAGCATCAGCAGCGTGCTCTGCGGCAGGTGGAAGTTGGTGATCAGGGCGTCGACAGCGAGGAAATCCGCCGGGGGATAAAGGAAGATGTCGGTCCACCCGGCTGCGGGGCGGAACACCCAATCGTCGCCTTCCGTCGCAGCCGCTGCGGCGGCGACGGTTTCCAGGACGCGTACGGCCGTGGTGCCGACGGCGATGATGCGTCGGGAGGCGGCGCGGGCGGCGTTGAGGCGCCGGGCCGTCTCCGTCGACATCTCGTACCACTCGGCGTGCATGTCGTGGGCGGCAAGGTCGTCGCTCTTGACCGGCGCGAACGTGCCCAGCCCCACGTGCAGCGTGACGCGGGCCGTCTCCACGCCCCGCCCGGCGAGGTCATCCAAGAGCGGCTGAGTGAAGTGCAGTCCGGCCGTCGGGGCGGCGACGGCGCCCGGGCGGTCGGCGTACACCGTCTGGTAACTCCCGCGGTCGCCGCCCTGCTCGGGGGCGTCGTCACGGCGAATATAGGGGGGCAGCGGCGTAACCCCGGCCCGGCCCAGGACCTCGAAGGCCCGCCCGGGCGGCTGGGGCGACAGAAGCCACCTGCCCTGCCCGAGATTCTCCCGAAGTTCCAGTTCCACGCCCCCCGCCCGGTCCATCGGCAGGCATTCGCCGGGACGACAACGTCCGGCGTTCTTCAGCAAGACCTCCCAGACCCCTTCGCCGGTCTCGCGGAGGAACAGCCCCTCCAGTTTCGCCCCGGTCTTCCGCCGACACGAGAACTTCGCGGGGATCACGCGCGTGTCGTTGAGCACGAGCAGGTCGCCCTCGACGAGCAGACCGGGCAGGTCCGCAAACTGCCGGTGGTCGACGTCGCCGCCATCGCGATGAAGGACCATCAGGCGGGACCGGTCGCGCTGCGCCAGCGGGTGCTGTGCGATCCGCTCGGGGGGAAGATCGTAGTCGAATTCTCGCAAATGCAGTGCCATCGGAAGGTTCGGACGCCAAGGAAGCCCGGAGGCGGCCCGGTGGTCTACTCACAAAACTTCTACATACAGTACAACATGTAACACGCTCTCACTCAACGGGTTGTATCGAAGCCAGCCCGGATATCCACCAGTTATCCACATTGGAACAGGCATGCAATCGCTTTGCCAAATGCCATTCATCCGTCCTTTTTTTCCGACGCGGGGATCGTTTTTGATCCAAAGTCCGTTCAACATCCTGCCGATGAAGGCCTTACGAGGATTCGCCACGTACAGCCGTCGAGGACCCCGATGCCGCAGCGTGCCATCGAACAACTCGCCAGGAAGATCGCGGAGATGCCCCGCCGCCGCCTGGTGACGCTGCTTCGGAGCATGGACTGCGATTTCGCGGTCGACTTCACCGACAAGTTCCTCAAGTCGGCCAGCCTCGAGCGGCTCCGTCACATCGCCCTCGCCGCCGCCCTGCACGCCCACAACGTCTCCGACCTTCCGGTCTAGCTCAGTAGCTCTACCACAGAGGCACAGAGAACACAGAGGCGAAGGGGATCCATGTCCAATCTCAAGAAATGACGGATTCGACGTCTCTTCCCTCCCTTTCCTCTGTGGCTCTGTGGTCAGGCTGTTTCCTGGGATGGCCGGCTCTGCTCTCCCTCCGCTCGTTTGCCGACGACGGCGATCTTGAGCTTGTCGGCCAAGGCGAGCGTGACGGGCTTATCGACGATCATCGTCCTGCCGGCCTCGACGACGAGGCAGATGCACTTGGCGTCTTTGAGGTGGCGGATCGTGCTGGGCCCGATCGTAGGCACGTCGAACCGCATGTCCTGCTTCGGGCGGGCGGCCTTCACGAGCGTCCAGCCCCCCTTGCGGCACAGGCGCCCCGCCCGGCGAATCATCGAATCCGTGCCCTCGATGGCCTCGACGGCGATGATGTCCCGCTCCTTGACGGCCAGCGACTGCCCGATGTCCAGATCGGCGCTGGCCCGCGCGATGCCCCACCCGAACTCCACGTCCTGCTGGGCAATGCGCGGAATGGGTGTGACGGTCATGACGCCCTCGTCGGCGAGATGTTCTTCGCAGTACTTCACGCAGGATACCAGTTCGATCCCTTCGTTCCGCAGTTCGTCCGCCACGGCCAGCAGTACGGCGTTGTCTCGCTTGTCGCGACGGACCGTATGATACCAGAGGCGCGCCGTCCGCACGTCCGGAATGTTGCGGAATAGACGGAGCGGGGAGTACATCTTCCGCTTCATCACCCCGCCGATCATGACGGCTTCGCGGACGCCATGGTGCCGCAGCAGCGACACCCACGCCCCCATCCGCGTCATGGCCACCCACCCGAAGTGGTCGGAGACGTCCTTGAGCCTCGGCGAGGCCGCCCCGCCGAACGCCGCCGTCACCACGGGACGCCCGGTGCGGCGCATACCCCGGGCGACCAGGAAGGGCCCGCGGCCGCTTCCGGCGATCAGTCCCACGGGTTGACGGTTGATGGCCACTCGTTGCGCCTCGTCAGGATTCGCCGTCCGCCGCGTCGTCGGCCCGGCCTCCGAGGCCCAGGTGGCGCCGCAGGGCGGCGACGTCCCGGATGAGCTTGCTCAGCGCCTTGCGCATCTTGGGCAGGCGGCGGAGCGTGCTCATCGACCGGCGGGCCTCGGGAAGCGGAATCGCCGGCATGCCCAATACCTCGAGTCCGGGCGGAATATCGCTGTTGACACCGGTTTTTGCCCCCATGCGGACGCCGTCGCCGATGCTGAGGTGCCCCGCGACGCCGACTTGCCCGGCGAAGACGCAATAGTTGCCCACCAGCGTCGAGCCCCCCAGCCCGCACAAGGCCACCACCAGGCAGTGCTTGCCCATCCTGGTCCCGTGCCCGATCGTCACCAGGTTCGAGAACTTCGTGCCCTCGCCGATGACGGTCGCCCCCATTGTCGCCCGGTCGATGGCGCAGTCGGCGCCGATTTCCACGTCGTCGCCCAGTTCGACCCAGCCGGCCTGGGGGATCTTCTCGTGACGGACCACCCCGTCGTCGCCCGCGTGCGTCGCGTAGCCGAATCCGTCCTGCCCGATCGACGTGTTGGCGTGGATCGTCACGCGGTCGCCCAAGATGCTCCCGTCGTAGATCACCACGTTGGGATACAGCGTGCAGTCGTCCCCGATGCGGGTGTTCTCGCCGATGTACACGCCCGGATAGATCACCGCCCGGGCGCCGATGGACACGTTCGCGGCGACCGTCACAAAGGGGCTGACGCGGGGGTCGTCGCCCAGCGTTGCGGTCGGATGGATGTTCGCCCGCTCGTCGATGCCCTCAAAGCCCGGCGCGCGGAACCCGTAGACGGCCACCATCGCCTGGCGGTAGGCATAGTACGGATCCGCGCAGCGCAGCAGCGCCGTCGAGGCCCCCACGGGCCCGTCGTAGTCCTGCGCGACGATCACGCCGGCGGCCTTCGAATCGGCCATGTATCGCTCATACTTCTTGTTGGCGAGGAAGGCGACCTCGTCGCTCCCGGCGGCTTCCACGGGGGCCATCCCGCGGACCACGCGGTCGTCGCCCTCCATCGTCGCGCCGATGGTCGCAGCCAACTCCGATAGTGTCATCTCAGTCATGCCACTTCCCGGTGTGTTCCGTCAGCGGACGAACCGCCCGTCCTTGAGGACCAGGTGCCGTCCCGCCTGCTTCGCGATCGAATCGTCGTGCGTCACCATCACCACGGTCAGCCCGTATTGCTCGTTGCAGCGCTGCAGCAACTTCAGGATGCGCCCCCCCATCCTGCTGTCCAGGTTGCCCGTTGGCTCGTCGGCCAGCAGAATCTTCGGCGAGTTCATCAGCGCCCGCGCGATGGCCACCCGCTGCCTCTCGCCGCCGGACAGTTCCTTGGGGCGGTGCTTGAGGCGTTCGGCCAGCCCCACCATCTCCAGCGCCTCGACCGCCCGCTCGCGCAAGGCTTTGCGGCGCCCGACCCAGCCGAGCAGCGAGGACTCGACCTTCGCGGGCAGCAGGACGTTCTCCAGCACGTTCAGTTCGGGCAGCAGGTGATAGAACTGGAAGACGAACCCCACGTCCCGGCAGCGGATGGCGTTCCGCCGGCGCGACGACAGGGAGGCGATGTCCGTTCCGCTCACCTGGATGCTGCCGGCGTCGGCGCGGTCCAGCAGGCCCATCAGGTGCAGCAGCGTGCTCTTGCCGCTGCCGGACGCCCCGATCACCGCC
>CAZEJA010000239.1:0-5451 GCA_964512215.1 uncultured Planctomycetaceae bacterium | reverse complement strand
CGATTCACTACTGCAGCGACCGCGACGAGTGCGAAGCGGTCCTGGGCGACCTGCTGACGGAAGTCAATCGTCGGATCGAGGCGGGCGTGGGCGTTGCACCCGCCGACGCGGTGCGCGTATTCTGGGTCAACCCCGTCGCGGACCTGCGGGCGATGAACCTGCTGGAGCGGTGCGGCGGGCGCGTGTGCGGTACAGAATACCTGTTCAGCCACGCTCTCGACGAGATCCCCGAGGACGTGCCCCCGATGGAGGCGTTGGCCCGGACGGCGCTGGCCGACCCGATGGCCGGTCCGGTCGCGGATCGGGCGGCGCGGATCTGCCGGGACGCCCGTGCGTTCGGCGCCGAGGCAGCCGTCGTCTCCCGCATTCCCGGCGCCAGCCACTGTGCGCTGGAAGGCGAGATCATCGGCGAGCGGATCCGCGGCGACCTGGACATTCCGGTCGTGGAAATCGAAGTGCCCCCGGTGGCCGATGCGCTGCTGGGGTCGCTGGGCACCCGGATGGAGGCCCTGATGGAAACGGTGCGACAACGGAGGCGGACATGATCTGTGCGGGAATCGACGCCGGCTCACGGGCGATCAAGATCGTCCTTCTCGACGCGGACGACCGGGCGGTGGTCGCTCGCGGTGTGGCTGACCAGGGCGTGCACCAGGACACGCTGGCGGGCGAACTGCTGGACTCGCTGCTCGCCGCGGCGGGCGCCGCGCGGGAGGACATCGAACTGACGGTCGGCACGGGCTACGCGCGCAACATCGTCAGGGCGGCCGACACGACGATCACGGAGATCACCTGTCACGCCGCGGGCGTGCATCACCTGCTGCCGGAGACGCGCACGGTGATCGACATCGGCGGGCAAGACAGCAAGCTGCTCCGCCTCGACGGGGACGGGGCTGTACGCGACTTCGCGATGAACGACCGCTGTGCAGCAGGCACGGGGCGGTTCCTGGAACTGGTCGCCGAGCGTCTGGAAGTGGGCATGGGGTCGCTGGCGGAGATGGCGTCGCAGAGCGACACGCCCGCGCCGATCAGCAGCATGTGCGCGGTCTTCGCGGAGACGGAGATCATCGGGCTGCTGGCCTCGGGCTGCAGTCGGGAGGACATCGTCGCCGGCGTCCAGGCGTCGATCGCCTCGCGAATCGCCGCCATGGCCGGCCGCAACGTGACGGCGCCGGTCGTGTTCACCGGCGCTGGTGGCGGGCATGGACACAGCCCTGGAGCACGCGGTGGGGCACCCCGTGCAGATCGCGCCCGACCCGCAGATGACCGGCGCCCTGGGGGCCGCCATCCTCGCCGCACGACGAGGCGGGGACAGTTGATCTTGGGGTGGCACGGCTGGCTTGTCCAGCCGTGTTGCTGAGAGGGGAACGAACACGGCTTGCAAGCAAGCCGTGGCACCCCGTCCCCTGAATCTCTGGGCGGGGACTTACCCGCCCTTGCCCCCGGCGGCGACACAGGTAAGGGTCTTGGCCGTGCGGACGTAGAGCTTCCCGTCGACGACGACGATGGTGGAGAAACTCGGGCCTTCCTTCAGGTCGAACTGGGCGAGCGCCTTGCGCCGGTCGCCCGCCTGGAGGACGGTGACGCGCCCCTGCACGTCCATGCAGTAGATCTTCCCGTCGGCGCCGGTGGGCGAAGCGCGGAAGATGTTCCCGCCCAGCGAGGCCGTCCACAGGACCTTCCCCGCCGCCGGGTCGATGCAGTTCAGCACCTTCTTCTCGCCGTTGAGCACGTACAGGCGCCCCCGGTAGACCAAGGGCGTGCAGACATCGCTGGAGCAGTCGTCACCGAGCGTCCACGCCGTCTTGCCGCCCGGGCGGAAGGCGTACACCGGCGCCCGCTTCGGGGCGCAGATCACCACCAGCCCGGCGCAGGCAACGGGGGAGGGCACGATGCGATAGACGGCCGACCTGTCGGGGTTGTACCCCTTCCACCGCCAGAGCTCCTTGCCCGTCCTCGCGTCGTGGCCGGTCACGTAGTCGGCGCCCATCACGAGAATCTCCTCGCCGCGGCTCGTCGTGCAGGGCACGGGGGTGGCGTAGGATTCCTGCGATTCGTCGCGGGCGTCGGTCATGCGGCGCTGGGTCCAGAGCGTCTTGCCGTTCGCGGGGTTGACGGCCAGCAGGTAGGAGTCGACCTTCGCCCGCCCGCCGGGCATGTAGGAGTACCGTCGCCCGCTGTGGTTCTGGAGGACCTGCACGTAGATCCTGCCCCCGTGCAGCAGGGGGCTGGAGCTGTAGCCCCACATGATCGACGGCAGCCCGCCCTGGGCGAGGACCGTCCGCGTCCACAGTTGCTTGCCCTCGAAGTCGAAGGCCGTCAACTGCCCGCGCCCGGTCAGGAACACCACGCGCTGCCCGTCCGTGACGGGGGAGGGCGACGTCATGTTATTGCGCCGGCGGACGTCGCCGTCCTTGCCCAGGACCTTCCGCCAGATGGTCTTGCCCGTCTTGGCGTCGAGGCAGATCGCGACGGACTTCTTCGCTCGCATGTCGCTGCCGCTGATGAAGATGCGGTCGCCCCAGATGATCGGCGTCGAGCCTGACGTCTCGGGGAGCGACGCGGTCCACACGACGTTCTTCGTCGCGGACCACGAGGCGGGCAGGCCCTTCTCGTCGGCCGCGGCGCCGTTGTGGGTCGGGCCGCGCCAGTTGGGCCAGTTCTCCCCCGCCAGAGCGACGGGAACCGACACGAAGATCAGAACGCATACCGCACAGAGTCGAATCGATCGGGTCATAGTCCTCATATGATGACCCACCCGCACCGCGCGAGTCAACGGGCTTTCTCCCCGTTGGAGCGGGAAGAAAGCCCGTTGACGTTTCGTCAGCATGTCCGCGGCCGCTACTTGTTCTCTTTCAGTTGGCTGATCGCTCGGCGGATTCGGGGGGCGACGGCGCTCTTCGGATTGACTTCCAGGGCCTTCTCAAAGGCTTCGACGGCCTTGGCCTTGTCGCCGACGCGATAGTAGTTCTGCGCCACGTCGGCCCAGACGGCCTGCTCGTCCGTCAGATTCGGCAAACGCGTCACTTCGAGCAACTGGGCGATGGTGCCGTGCAGATGCTTCTTGCTCGCCTCGCGGTCGCTCATCCAGGTGTTCCGCGCCTTGCCGAGATGGGCGATCGCGACCGCGTAGAGGCCCTTCTCAAGAAGGTGTTGCTCGTTGCCGGGGTCGATTTTCCGGATCGGACCCACCAGTTCCTTGGCGAGTTCGACATCCGCATTGGCTTGCGCGGCCCCCAGCAGGACCGAGATGGCCTCGTTGCGGTCGCCCTTCTTGTTCTCCGGGTCCAGCTTGCGGACCGTCTTGGCGGCCGCGACGGCCTTGTCCCATTGCGCGAATCCAGCATACGCCTTCATCGCCCGGACGTTGAATTCGTAGGTCTTCGCCTTCGTCTTGGCCTCTTCCTGAAGCTTGCGGTATTCCTCGTTGGCCTTGAGGGCCTTGGCCAACTCCGCCTTGAACGCCGCCATCGGGCGGGTCCCGGAGAACTTGTTCAGCACCACGCCGTCATGCGTGACCATCACGAGGAACGGGTATCCCTCGCCCCCGTATTTCTGCATCAACTCGACGTGCACCTTGGTGTCGCCCGTGGGCGCCTGCCCGCGCGGGACCGTGCAGTCCAGGCTCGCGGGCACGAAGGGCGCCAGCGCCGCCTTGCCTTCGGCCTTGCGGTACACGTTGTTCTCGATCTCTCTGCACCGCCCGCACCACGTCGTCGTGAAGTGCAGGAACAGGGGCTTGTTCTGGGATTCGGCCAGCTTCTTCGCCGCCGTCCAGGTCGTCTCGAAGCCTTCCACCTCCGCCGCCGGGGCGATTGCGGCGAGCACTCCCACGACCAGCAGCATCATCGTAATTCTCTTCATAGTCTGTCCTTCTGTCAGGCGTTGAGGAGCGTGCCGACATCGGCATCGCTCCGTTCGTGTACCATTCTACGCGGCCCAGCGCGGACATCCGCTGTTTCCATACATACAATGTCGGTCAGGACGGTGGAATCTTCCGACCTTTCGGGTATGGGTGCCGATTCGATCGTGCGTCAAGAGGGGCATCATCCCACTGCCCCGACCGTTCCGCAAGCCTTCTTCAGACCCCCGGATCGGCTTGACTGGGCAGGAGGCGGGGCGTACCGTATGGGAAGCGCTGCACGAGAACGATCCGGCCGTGCCCGGCGAGGTCCGTCGGCGCGCCCCCATGGAGAAGCCGCCATGTTCAAGCGAATGACCCGCCGAGATTTCCTTCACACCTCTTCCGCGGCCGCGGCGTTTGCGGTGACGGTCCGTCCGGGGCGGATGCGGGCCCAGTCCGCCAACGAGAAGCTGAACATCGCGGGCGTCGGCGTGGGCGGCAAGGGCGCGGGCGACATCGCCAGCACCTCGAAGGGCCAGAACGTCGTCGCCCTGTGCGACGTCGACAGTGCCCGGGGCGCCGGGTCGTTCAAGAAGTTCCCCAACGCGACCAAGTACAAAGACTTTCGCAAGATGCTGGAGCAGAAGGACATCGACGCGGTCACCGTCTCCACGCCCGACCACATGCACGGGCCCATCGCGCTGGCGGCGATGGAACTGGGCAAGCACGTCTACGTCCAGAAGCCGCTGACGTCGACCGTCCACGAAGCCCGGCAGATGCGCCTGCTGGCCGAGAAGAAAGGCGTCGTCACGCAGATGGGCAACCAGATTCACTCCTCGGTGGGCTACCGCATGACGCACCAGATGCTCCAGGAAGGCGTGATCGGCAAGATCAAGGAGGTCCACTCCTGGACGAACCGCCCGAGCTGGCCGCAGGGCGTGGGACGCCCCAAGGGCGAGGACCCCGTGCCCGACACGCTCGACTGGGACCTGTGGCTGGGCGTGGCGCCCGTGCGCCCGTACGTCAAGGGCGCGTACCACCCCTTCCGCTGGCGCGGGTTCTACGACTTCGGCACGGGCGCGCTGGGCGACATGGGCTGTCACATCCTCGACCACACCGTCTGGGCGCTGGAGTTGGGCTATCCGCTCAGCGTGCTGTCCGAAGGACCTGCGAGCACGAACGAGACGTACCCCAAGAAGAGCACCATCACCTACATCTACCCGGGCACGAACTACACCGTCGACGACACCGTCAAGGTCACCTGGTACGACGGCGGCAACAAGCCCTCGCGCGACCTGATTCCGGGCCTGCCCGCGAAACAGAAGGTCCCCAGCAACGGCGGGATCTACATCGGCGAGAAGGGCGTCGCCCTCGTGCCGCACCCGAGCGGCCCGCAGTTCTTCCCGAAGGAGGACTTCACGGGCCTCGACCGCCCGAAGCTCAAGGGCGTCGACCACTACATGCAGTGGACCAACGCCTGCAAGGGCGAGGGCAAGACGTCGTCGCACTTCGGCTACGCCGCGACGCTGACGGAGATGGTCCTGCTGGGGGCGCTGGCGCAGCGCTTCCCGGGGCAGAAGCTCCAATGGGACGGCGAGGGCATGAAGGTC
>CAZEJA010000238.1:0-5465 GCA_964512215.1 uncultured Planctomycetaceae bacterium | reverse complement strand
GTTTGCTGCACTTGTCGCACTTAAACTTCATAATAGCTCCAACACCATGGTAGGGCCCCCGGACTTCGGCGTCAAGGCTGACGGTTGGGGAGCTACCAGCGATGCGGCCCATCTGTTTGGTTGGCACGATGAATCCGCGTGCGTGGGCAAGCCACGCACCCTACCAAATGCGCGATGTCGCGGCAGTGATGGTAGGGTGCGTGACTTGTTCACGCACGCGGCGGTTCCGCGGGGTCACGGCGTACCGGGATAGTACGCGGCGCTGCATCCGGGTGCTTCGGTCACCGCGAGGCGATAGAGGCTGCACGCGTCGGACAGATCGGCGTCGAGTCGCCCGGCGAGGTACTCGGCGACCAGTTCGGCCGACGTACCAGAATCCGAGAAGGCATCAAGCGTGTTGAGGTCCTGCCCGCCCAACTGGGAGGTTATCTTCTGCAGCGCCGACTCCACGGTCAGGAAATCGATCACCACACCCGTCTCTTCGTCGAGTTCGTCACCCCTGAATGTCGCGGTGACCTCCCAGTCGTGAGCGTGCGGGTCTTCAAGACCGCCGCCGGGAAGGCGCAGGGCATGCCATGCGTGGAAGGTGATGGAAACGTTGACTTCGTATGTGCTCATCAGATCGGGGATCAGTCAATTCTCGCCCTGACCGAATCGAGGATGTTCATGTAGTTGATGTATGCGTCGTAGGGCGATTCGTACGGGTTGAAGTATTTGTGGACGTCGCCGTCCGCGAACCACTTGGTGCACATGTAGTAGAAGTGATCGGACGTCTGGAGTTTGCGCCAGTCATCCAGCAGCTCCTCGTCGCCCGAGCCCAGCACCTCGCCCGCCAGGGCGTAGACGTCGTGCAGGGCGTTGGCCTGCATGCTGTTGCCCAGCCAGGCCGACAGGTCGCGCTCGGTGTCCGCCCAGGAGATCATGTTGGGCACGTCGACCTCGCCGACGGCGGGGTAGCGCTCGATCGCCTCGGAGACGGTGAGGAAATCGTTCTTGCCGCCCTCGAGGACCTTCTCCGGCAGGGCGTCGAGGAAGCCGAAGATGCCCGTGTCTTCCCACTGGTGCTCACCGAACGTCTCGTAGTCCATGAACAGGTTGCAGACATACCCGTTGCCGTTGATCTGGTCGACCCACTGGGCGAATCGTTCCGCCCGCAGCGGCCACTCGCTCCACGCCCGGTTGCCGAAGCGGAACGCGATGTCGTCCGACAGGCGGTAGTTCTTCATCAGCATCCGCAGGCGGGAGCAGTTCGGCGGGTTGTAGACGAAGTTCGGGCTGCGATAGCCCAGAATGTGGTCGGCGCCCTCGGTGAGGATCGCGTCGTAGCCCATCTCCTCGACCACTTTCGCGACGTCGTTGTTGTACGTCAGTTCCGTGTTCCGGAAGATCCGCGGCCGCTGGCCGAAGAGTTCTTCCATGGTCTCGCTGTGCTTGCGCGTCTGGGCGATGAACTCGTCGCGGTTGTAGAGGAATGCGAGGCTGTGGTAGTAGGTCTCGGCGATGAACTCGACGCACCCGGTCTTCGCGAGGGCGTGGAAGCTCTCCATGACCTCGGGCTCCCAGGTGTGGAACTGGTCGATGACCGTTCCGGTCAGGGAGTAGCTCACGCGGAACCGCCCCTGATGTCGCTCGATCAGGTCGAGGATCCGGCGGTTCGTCGGGAGGTAGCACTTGCCCGAGACCTTGCGGCAGATGTCTTCGTTGCTCTTCTGGTCGAAGTAGCTGGCGTCGCTGTCGAAGACCGTATACCGCCGCAAGCGGAAGGGTTGGTGCACCTGGAAGTAGAAGACTACCGAGGCCATGCTCTATAAAGAACGAATCCGGGGGTAAGGGGTCAAGCGGAAACTGCGCGGGGGCAGATTAATTCCGCTCCCGCGGCCGCGATTGCATTCAGCGGGACGAGATCAGCTCTCCGTAGAGGGTCTTGAGTTTCTCGGCGCTGTCCCGCCAGGAGAGCTTCCGCAGTTCGATCTGCCCGTGCTGGCGGAGCGTTTTCTGCAGGGGCTTGTGGCGGAGGACGGCGAGGATCTTGTTGGCCATCTCGTCGGTGTCCCAGAAGTCGACCTTCAGCGCGTGCGTGAGGACTTCCGAAACGCCGGACTGCTTGGAGATGATGACGGGCACGTTGTGGCTGAGCGCCTCCAGCGGGGCGATGCCGAACGGTTCCGAGACGCTGGGCATCACGTACAGGTCCGCCATCGCGAAGACCTTGTCCACGTCGTCGCCGCGGAGGAAGCCCGTGAACGTCACGTATCGTCCGATTTCCAGGGCGGCCGCCTCCTCGACGCAGCGGGTGATCATGTCGCCGCTGCCGGCCAGGATGAACCGGACCTTCTTGAACTTCTCGACGACCTTCTTGGCCGCCCGGAGGAAGTACTCGGGGCCTTTCTGCATGGTGACGCGCCCGAGAAACAGGACGATCTTCTCGTTCCGCCCGATGGGATCGGTCAGGTGGTTGGTCTCGGGCAGTTCGACGGCGTTGTAGACGACTTCGACGCGGCCGGTGGGCACGCCGTAGTGGTGCGTGACCACGTTCCGCGTCAGGAGGCTGACGCAGATGACGCTCGCGGCGCTGTGCATGCCCATTCGCTCGATGTCGTAGATCCGCTGATCGACGTTCTCACCGGAGCGGTCGAACTCCGTGCTGTGCACGTGGACGACGAGCGGCTTGCCCGATGCCGCCGCGACGGCCATGCCGGCCGGGAACGTCATCCAGTCGTGCGCGTGCACGACGTCGAACGTCTCTCGCCGGGCGATTTCGACGGCCAGGCGGGCGTAGCGGTTGATCTGTCCGAACAGGTCGCCCTCATACGAGACCCCGCCTCCGGCGGAGAAGGTCCCGGACGGGATCTCCTCGGCGGGCTCCTCGGCGGGTTCGTCGGTGGGCGCCTCGCCGGGGTCCGCATCCGTCGCCTCGACGGGCTGGCCCGCCTCGGGGGCATCGGTCTGGACCGTTGTCTCGATCTGGCGGCTGCGCATCTCGTGGAGGATCTTCTCCTGCGTGATCGGCTGGCCGTAGGGCTGGAGCTTGGCGTCGACCTGGTGCAGCTCGACGTGCTCAAACTCTTCGGAGATAACGACTTGCTCTTCCGTCGGATCCGCCGCGGGCGCCGGCGGGGTTGCGGCGGCGACCGTCGCGGCGGGCAGATTGCTCGGGCTGCGGAACTTGACGTGGCTCTCGGCGCTGACGGGCACGGCCGTCGGCAGCACGAAGCAGACCTCGACCCCGACCTCGTCGAGGCCCTTGGTCAGCCCGTGACAGGCGGTGCCCAGCCCCCCGCTGATATGCGGCGGGAACTCCCAGCCCAACATGAAAACTCTCATCCCAACGTCCTTTGCTCGGCAGTCAGCCCGTTGCAGTGAATGGTAACGTTCTATTATAGGCCCGAGCGGATTCCATGCAAACGTGTTGGAGCGTTGGCGGGCGGTTTTGCGCAATATTCACGGAAAGCGCGCGGGAATCGCAGGGGTCGAAGGGCCCAGAGGGGGCGGAGGGAACGTCAGTGGGGCGATTCCTCGTCCGGAGCGTTGCGAGCGGGATCGAACCCCGCCCAGATGCATAGACCCGCCGTCGCAGCGTGCAGAGCGGCGAGCACCCACAGTGTGATGCGGACCTCCAGCCAGGACCGCATCGGCGGGGAGACGACATGTCCAAGCATGACCAGACCCGTGCCGAAGACCAGCAGGATGCCGATCGCCCAGAGGCGATAGTTCGACTCCCCCAGATGCCTCCCGAACCAGAGGAACGCCAACCCCCACATCAGCGAGCCCGACCCGACCACGAACGAGGAGGCCGGGCGGTGGATTCCCGCCGCGGAGAGAATCGCCGCGAACAGGAGCAGCCCAAACCGTGCGATGCAGGTGGCGCCGACGATCTGCAGTGCGATGGACGCGACCCGCATCCGTCCCGAGAGCTCCGCCGGTTCGCTGCTTGTGTCGTTGGTCATGCCGTCCACGGGGTCAGGCTCCAGCCTCGAGCGCGCCGATGATCTCGTTGACGCTCGTGTGCCCGTGGCGGCGGAGGTAGTCGGCCACGCCGTCGCGGATGGCGATCAGGCAGGCGGGGTCGACGAACAACGCCGTTCCGACGGCCAGGCCTGTCGCGCCGGCCAGCAGGAACTCCAGGGCGTCGTGGGCGTACTGGATGCCGCCCATGCCGATGATGGGCACGCCGGCGTCGCGGGCGACCTGCGTGTAGACGCGGTGGACCATGTGGACGGCGACGGGGCGGATGGCCGGTCCGGACAATCCGCCCGTGCCGTTGGCCAGCACGGGGCGCCGCGTTTCGACGTCGACGGCCATCGCGGTGAACGTGTTGATCAGGCTCAACGCGTCGGCGCCCGCGGTGACAACCGCGGCGGCCATCTCCGTGATGTCCGTGACATTGGGCGAGAGTTTGACGATGAGGATGTTCTTCTTGCAGACGGCCCGCAAGGCGGCCGTGATGTCGGCTGCCTGGACGGGATCGACGCCGAACTGGATGCCGCCCGCCTTGACGTTCGGGCAGGAGATGTTCAACTCCACGCCGCGGACGATGTCGACGTTCTCCATGGCGGCGGCCACCGCGACGTAGTCGTCCACCGTCGTGCCCGCGACGTTGACGAACACGGGCAGCCCCAGCGCATCGAGTTGTGGAACCTTCTCGGCCAGGAACACGTCGAGCCCGACGTTGGCCAGGCCGATCGCGTTGAGCATTCCCGCCCGCGTCTCGATGACGCGCGGGTACTCGTTGCCCGCGCGGGGCTCGCGCGTGATCGACTTGGTCACGAACGCCCCGAGCTGGCGCAGGTCGACGAAGTCGGCATACTCGTCGGCATACCCGCACGTGCCGCTGGCCGTCATGAGCGGATTGGCCAGCGCCACCCCCGCGATGTCGACGCTCAGGTCGACGGAAAGGCCGGATGTCTTGCCGGAGTCGGACTGCATGGGCGGAATCATACCGGATTGCCACGCCGGAGCAAAGACCCCAGTGGATTCGGTTCACTCGCTCAGGTTCACCTGGACGGTCGCGCGCTCAAAGCCCTCGGCCGTGATGTAGGGCTGCGGGGTCAGGCGGGCGAGCGTGCAGACGAAGCGATCGGGGACCACCTGGAGGCGCATGTTGTAGAAACCGGCGATCTCGTTGAAGTACGACCGCGCCAGGGCGATGCGCTGCTCGGTGTCGACGAGCTGCTTCTGCAGGTCCAGGAAGGTCTGGTTGGCCTTCAGGTCCGGGTAGGCCTCGCGGATGGCGACCAGTTGCGGGGCACAGCCGCGCGGGTCCGGGCCGCCCTCGCCGGGGGCGGTGACGGAAGCCTGACTCCGCAGGAGGGCGATCTGCTCGTGCACGGTCTGCTCGTGGTCGCGGTAGCCCTGCACGATCTTCACCAGGCCCGGAATCAGGTCGGCACGCCGCTTCAACTGCACGTCCACGTTGGACCAGCCCTGCGTGACGCGCTGGCGGAGGTGGACCATGCTGTTGTAGA
>CAZEJA010000237.1:0-5480 GCA_964512215.1 uncultured Planctomycetaceae bacterium | reverse complement strand
GCTTCTGCTCCCCAGACTCCCAAGCGGCGAGGCGTTCGGGCGCCATTCCCAGGCGCTCGGCTGCCTCTTCAAGCCCCATTCGCAGGGACTGTCTTCCCCACACAAGGAGTTCCACCCTCACATGTGCATACTGCCGTCTGCCCATTACTCGTGCCCCGTCGGGTCGATAGGTCCGGTCTTCTCAGGCTCCATTATAGACCGATATCGGCACATCTCACAGTTCCGCTTTCAGCTTTCGCAGCAGGTCCAGTGCCTGAATGGGGGTCATATTGTCGAGGTCGGCGGCTTCGATGTCTCGGGCGATGCGGGTGGCGGGGTCGGCGAACAGGTGCATCTGCTCGGCCGCCAGGCGGGCCCGCTCGGCGAGTTCGGGCATGTCGAGCCCTTCCGCGAGGTGCGCCTGCAGTTGCGGCAGGATCGACTTCGCCCGGTCGATGACGTCGGCAGGCACCCCCGCGAGTCGCGCCACGTGCACGCCGTAGCTGCGGTCCGTGCCGCCCTCGATGACCTTGTGCAGGAAGATGACCTCGTCGGCCCACTCCCGCACGGAGACGCTCAGGTTCTTCGTGCCGTCCAGCAACTGCTCGAGTTCGGTCAGTTCGTGGTAGTGCGTCGCGAAGAGCGTGCGGCACTTGAGGCGCAGCGCGATGTGCTCGCTGATCGCCCACGCCAGCGCCAGCCCGTCGTACGTGCTCGTGCCCCGCCCCACCTCGTCGAGGATGACCAGCGACCGGGCGGTGGCGTTGTTGAGAATGTTGGCCGTCTCGACCATCTCCAGCATGAACGTGCTCAGCCCGCGCGTCAGTTCGTCGGCCGCCCCGACGCGCGTGAAGATCCGGTCGGCGAGCCCGATGGTTGCCTCCTCGGCGGGGATGAAGCTGCCCGTCTGCGCCAGCAGCACCAGCAGCGCCGCCTGGCGGATGTACGTGCTCTTGCCGGCCATATTCGGGCCCGTGATGATCAGCAGGCGATTCTCTTTGGCGTCCATCCGCACGTCGTTGGGCACGAACTGCTCGTGAAGCTGCTCGGCCAGCACCGGGTGCCGCCCCGCGACGATCCGCAACACGTTGTCCTGCGTGATCGCCGGGCGCCGGTACCCGCGCTGCACCGCCAACTCCGCCAGCCCGGCCAGCACGTCCAGCGTCGCCAGCGCCTCGGCCGCCGCCTGGAAGGCCGGAATGTGTCCGCTGAGCTCGACGCGGATCTCCTCGTAGAGCTTCGCCTCGAGCGTCTTGGCCCGCTCGGCCGCCGTCAGGACCTCCGACTCGTACCGCTTCAGGTCGTCGGTGATGTACCGCTCGGCGTTCTTGAGCGTCTGCTTGCGGACGTAGTCGGCGGGCACCTTCTCGCGGTGGACATTGGTGACCTCGATGTAGTAGCCGAACACCTTGTTGTAGCCGACCTTCAGCGCGGACAGGCCCAGGCGCTTCGCCTGCTCGGCCTGGTAGCCGGCCAGCCAACTCTGCCCGTCGGCGCCGATGCGGCGCAGACGGTCGAGCTGCTCGTCATACTCGTCGGCGATCACGCCCCCGTCGCGGACGACGTTGGGGCAGTCCGGATCGATCGCGCGGGCAATCAGGGCGGCCGGGGCGTCGAGGCCCGTCAGATGCGGCGCCAGACCGGAAACGAGTTCCGCCTGGAACTGCGCCAGGACCCCAGCCAGTTTCGGCAGCAGTTCCAGCGTGTTGCCCAGCGCCACCAGCTCCCGCGGGCGGACGCGCCCCAGCGCGATGTTCGCGGCGATCCGGTCGATCTGCGCCACGTCGCCCAGCAGGTCGCGGACGGCTGCCAGCGTCGGGCGGTTGGCGGCGAATTCCTCGACGGCGTCCTGGCGGGCGACGATCGCGCTGTAGCCCGTCAGCGGAAACGTCAGCCACCGCTCCAGCAGCCGCGCGCCCAGCCCGGTGCACGTCTTGTCGATGCACGCCAGCAGCGACCCCGCCCGGCGGTTGCTCCGCAGCGTCCGGTGCACCTCCAGGCATCGCAGCGTATTGCCGTCGATGGCCATGTGGTCCGCCCGGTCGAACTTCCGCAGGCTGCGGATGTGCCCCAGGGCGGTCTTCTGCGTCTCGTTGAGATACTCGATGACCGCCCCGGCCGCCGAGACGGATGCATCCCACCCGTCGAAGCCGAAGCCCTCCAGCGTTTTCGTGCGGAAGTGCCCGGTCAACGTCTCCATGGCCGCCCGCGCGTCGAACGCCCAGGGCGGGCGGCTCGTCGTCGACGCCGACGTGCACTCGCGCAGCATCTCGTGGAACGCGGCGACGTCCATCGACGAGCCCTCCGGCACGATCACCTCGGCCGGGTGCACCCGGATCAACTCGTCGAGCACGTGGTCTTTCGGCGCGGTCATCGTCCAGAACGCCCCGCTGGACAACTCGACCCACGCGACGCCCGCCCCGCCGTCGCCGGCCTTGCCTTCCGGCGCGAAGACGGCCGCCAGGTAGTTGCCCTCCCGCTGCTCCAGCAGCGCCTCGTCGGTGAGCGTCCCGGGCGTGACCAGGCGGACCACGTCGCGCTTCACCACCCCCTTGGCCTGCTTGGGGTCCTCGACCTGCTCGCAGATCGCCACCCGGTAGCCCGCCTTGACCAGCCGCGCCAGATAGCTCTCGGCCGCGTGATACGGCAGCCCCGCCAGCGGGACGGCCGACGGGCCCTTGCTGCGGGCCGTCAGCGCCAAGCCCAGCACGCGCGACGCCGTCTTGGCGTCCTCGTAGAACATCTCGTAGAAGTCGCCCATCCGGAAGAACAGGATGTAGTCCGGGTACTGCTCCTTGAACGAGCGGTACTGACGCATCGCCGGCGTGTCGAGTTGTGCGGGGGTCTCCTTGCTCATGACCGGAAGGCGGATGATACGCCACCGCCCCCGCACCGGGCAAGCCGCAATGGGCGCCCGCCGCGGCTGACTGCTTGTGCGACCCGCCGGGCTCGCATAGAATATGCCCACAGGGATACCCGCCCGAGCGGCGGATGCACCACCGGCGGGCGGCTGTTACACTTCTGCACAGGGACGAGAGAGATGATTCAGGCACACTGCAAGGGGTGCGACCGCACCATCGACGCACCGGGGGACCACGCGGGGATGACGCTGCTCTGTCCGACGTGCGGCAGCCCCGTGACCTTCCCGGGTGGAGAGCCGGAAGATCCGCTGGCCGCCCTGGCCGGCGCCGCGGCGGCGCCGACGTCCCATGCCCCCCACCACAGGCGACACGCGCCATCCACGCCGCAACCGAACGGGCTGGCCGTCGTGGGGCTGGTCATGGGCATCGGCGCCCTGCTGATTCCGCTCACGTTCGCCTACCTCGAGCGCATCACGATCCTCCTCGAACTGTTCTGCGCCGGGGTCGGCGGGGCCGTCAGCGTTGCGGCCCTGCAGCGATCCCGACAGACCCACTCGGGCAGAGGCATGGCCATCGCGGGCATGGTCCTCTGTCTGATCCCCATGCTGCCGATCGCCATCCTCGTCGCCCTGGAGTTCATGGGACACATCAGTCTGCTGGGGCTGCTCTGATGCGCCGAGCGGCGGCGGAAAGGTTGACAGGCGCGGCGAGGCCCCCTACCATGCGCGGCATGAAAACGATCTCCATCACACTGATCGCTCTGGCGATGTTGGCCGGCTGCGAGGCCCCCACCGTCACGGCCGAGTCGCCGCAGGTCGCCAAGTTCATCGAATACTCGCTGGACGAGTACGTCGTCACACACTCCGACGAACTGCTCGGCGACGGCGCAGCCTGGTGGACGCACCGCTACAAGCTCCGCCCCGGCTTCACCGCCAAGCGGGAGGACGTCGCCAAGCGCATCTGGCGCGGCCTGGTCAACACCGGCTGGAAGCCGCTCGATCCCCCGCGGCGGAAGTACACGGTCTCGCGGATGTTCGAGACAGCCCCCGACGATCTGCACTTCCGTCACGGACCGTTCCCCGGCGAGGGCCCGGACGCGTTCCACATCCAGCACATCTACGTGTCGCCCGGCGGCAGCGTGATCACCTGCTACTTCGAGTCGAAATGGTAACCCGGTAGCGGACGCAGGGAACTCCACGCACGCAACGCGAGCGTTGCGCGCCGGACGGTCTGGACTGCATGAACATCGACAGCGAACAAGCTGGTCGGCTGGTCGTCGAGCAGCTCGGTCAGGGCGATTGGTCCGTCCGCCCGTTCGGGGCGGGCAAGTTCTCGCAGACGTTTTCCGTCGAGGGCGACGGCGGGCCCTGCGTGCTCCGCGTCGCCCCGCCGGACGACCTGCTGCAACTGTTCTACGAACGGCGCATGATGCGCCAGGAGCCCGGCCTCCACGCCCGCCTGCTGGCCGAGACGTCCGTGCCCGTGCCCCCCATCGCCGCCCATGACTTCTCGCGCACACTCGTGGACCGCGACTACCTGATCATGCCCCTCCTGCCGGGCCGACCTCTCAGCGACGCAGCCCTGGCACCTGACGCCCGCGCTCGCGCCTTGCGTGAATGGGGAGCCCACGTCGCCCAGATCCATTCCCTGACCGACCCGGCCAACCGCTTCGGCTACCTCGGCGAGCATGACTGCATGGAGCCGCAACCCACGTGGGCCGAGGCGTTCGCCGTCATGTACCGCAAGGAACTCGACGACATCGTCGCCTGCGGCGTGTACGACGCCGACACGGCCGACGCGGCGATGAAACTGCTGGACGATCGCCTCGCTGTCTTCGAGCACTGCACGACGTCTCGGCTGTTGCACGGCGACCTGTGGGTGACGAACCTGCTCGTCGAGGACGACGGCGCGGTCACCGGCGTGATCGACCTCGACCGCGCCTGCTGGGGCGATGTCGAGTGGGACCTCGCCATCGCGGAGTACTGCGGCGTGACGCAGCCGCCCTTCTGGGCCGGCTACGGGCGGCAGGTCGAGCAGCATACCGGCGATGCGGCCGTGCGACGGCTGTTCTACCTGCTTTACGAGCATCAGAAGTACATCGTCATCTCCATCAGCACCCGCCGTAGCGATCCCGCGCGAGCCCAACGCTACGCGGCGAAGTCCCTGGCGGCCATGGAGAACTTCCGCCGCACAGGCAGGCCGGATTTCTGAGGACCTGACGGAATCTCAGAATCCGGCAAAGAAACTCCTTGCACGCGCCGTCGCCGCGATGTAGCTTGCGGCTCATGAGTTCAGGGGTTCCTGCCGGCTTTGGGGACGCCCGGAACACGTTCTGCGGGGTGGTGGATCGTGTCACGGAAGAGGCGGACATCTCGAACGACGCAAGCGACCTGTACACGGGGCCGGTCGATCCACAGGAAGAGACTGTCGGCGATTGCCTTCACCGGGGCGATTCTGACCGTTCTCGCTCTGGCGGCCTACGTCGCCTTCTCCCCCAACGAGGCGCCAACACACGTGGAAGATGCTTCGGTGTCTCCGCCTGTGCCAGCCGTGCAGGTGACCCGTAGCGTCGAAAGTCTCGACGAACTACTCAAGCTCACGCCGCAACAACTCGCCCGCGTCGACATTGCCGAGATGAAC
>CAZEJA010000236.1:0-5485 GCA_964512215.1 uncultured Planctomycetaceae bacterium | reverse complement strand
CCGTCCTGCTGCCCCCCTTCCGTCCTGTTCCTCTGATCGGCTATAATCGCAACCGTCTTTCAGTACATTCTACGCTTGCCGACGGCGGTTGGACCGCGAGAACCCGCCTTTCCGCCGTTCGGCGCCGTATGCTTGGACGCCTGACGGTTCCGGCGGTTCCGCCGGATCGCAGCGGCCGCGAGCGGACACGCGCCTCAGAAAGGGCCCATCGTCACCCTTTTGACCCCCACCCTGCCCCCCACCGCCTGTGGCGGCCCCGCTATGGGGGCCGGCGCCCCCGCCCCGAGCCGCCCCGACATCATCCTGGCCGACTTCGAGGGCCAGGACTACGGAGACTGGACCCCCGCGGGCAAGGCGTTCGGGCAGCGCCCGTCCAGCCGGACGTTCCTCAAGCAGAAGATCACCGGGCACGTCGGTAAGGGGTTCGTCAACACGTTCGGCGAGCAGAAGGACACGCTCACCGGAACGTTGACGTCGCCTGCGTTCGAGATCAGCAGAAGGTACCTGTGCTTCCTGCTGGCCGGGGGAAAGCATCCGCGCAGAACGTGCGTGAATCTGCTGGTCGGGGGCAAGACCGTCTTCTCGGCCACCGGGCGGAACGACGACAACCTGCAGTGGGTCTGCTGGGACGTCGGGGCCCTCGCGGGCAAGCAGGCGACGGTCCGGATCGTCGATCAGGTGTCCGGCCCGTGGGGACACGTCGACGTCGACCAGATTCTCCTGACCGACACGCCGCGCAGGCAGCCGCCCAAGGACAAGACGATGGACGCCGACCCCGAATTCCGCACGAAGTTCACGTACCGTAACATCCTGGGCCCGACCAAGGGCATCACGCGGCGCGACCCCAGCGACGTGATCCGGGCGGGCGAGTTGTACTACGTCTGGTACAGCAAGACGCCCAACGGCCCGAGCGGGTACGACGCGACAATCTGGTACGCCACGAGCCCGGACGGCGTGACATGGACCGAAAAGGGCGAGGCCCTGCCCCGCGGCGGCGCGGGCGCCTGGGACGAAGCCAGCGTCTTCACCCCCGGCATCCTCGTCGTCGACAAGCGGCACTACCTGTTCTACACCGCCATCCCGAAGAACAGCAATCTCGCGGGCACCCCCACCGCCATCGGGATCGCTGAGAGCGACTCGCCCGACGGGCCCTGGAAACGCATCGACGCGAACCCGATCCTCAGACCGTCCAAGGACCCGACGCAGTTTGACAGCTTCCGTGTCGACGACGCCTGCGTGCTGATCCGCGAGGGCAAGATCTGGATGTACTACAAGGGCCGCCAGCAGGGACGGAGCCCGGCGCAGACGAAGATGGGCATCGCCATCGCCGACAAGCCCACGGGCCCGTATGTCCGCTGTCCCGCCAACCCGGTCATCCGGGCGGGGCACGAGGTGCTGGTCTGGCCGCACGGCAAGGGCGTGGCGGCCTTGATCAGCCAGGGACCGCCTTCCGTGTGGTACAGCGAGGACGGCATCCGCTTCACCATGAAGGCCCCCACCAGGGACCGCCCCCACGCCCCCGGCGCCTGGCGTCCCGAGGCGTTCATCGACGGGGCGTTCGGCAGCGGCATCACGTGGGGCATCTCCCACAAGGGCGGCAGCAAGGCCAGTCCACCGTGGCTGGTCCGGTATGACTGCGACCTGACCCCCGCCAAGCCGAGCGACAAATGACGCCCTCCCGGGTGGACAGGGAATCTGCAGGGGAATCACCGGTTCTTTTGCCCGGCGCACTCGGGCTCGCTATGATGAACGATGATGCGTGAAGGGGCCGCCTTCCCCCGCCGGTAGGTCCGGGGGCGGAACCGCCCCTCTCTGCGGGAATTATGTGTAATTTCCCGGCTTTCGAATGCCGATGATAACAGCGCCGGGACCGGTCGGACGCTGCCGGACCGGACTGAGTTCGCGCCGAGCGACGGCGCTCTTGTCAACGAAGGAGCAACCAGGTACGCAATGCGACCGCTACGCACATTTACGATCGAGCCCTCCCTGCCCCGTCAGCTCTCTCCCCTGCTGGACATTGCCTACAACCTCTGGTGGTCGTGGCACGGCGATGCGCAGGATATCTTCCGCCGCCTCGACCCCGTCGCGTGGGAGGAGTGCTACCACAACCCCGTCGCCCTGCTCGGGCGCGTGGATCAGCAGCGTCTGGCTGAATTAGCCGACGATGAAGGCTTCATCGCGCACCTGCTGCGCGTCTACGCTGAACTGGAAGCCTACCGCTCCAAGCCCGGGTGGTATCCCAAGACCTACGGGACCGACCCCACGCCGAGGGTCGCCTACTTCAGCGCCGAGTTCGGCATCGCCGAATGCCTGCCGATCTACTCGGGCGGTCTGGGCGTGCTGGCCGGCGACCACCTCAAGAGCGCCTCGGAACTGGACATCCCGCTGGTGGGCATCGGCATGCTCTACCAGCAGGGCTACTTCCGCCAGCGCCTCAACGCCGACGGGTGGCAGTTGGAACTGTTCCCCCGCAACGACTTCCACAACATGCCCGTGGAACTGGTCCGCCAGGAAGACGGCCAGCCCGTCAAGATCGACCTGGAGATGCCCGACCGGATCATGAAGGTGCAGGCCTGGCTGACAAACGTCGGGCGCATCCGCCTGTATCTGCTCGACACCAACGTGCCCGAGAATTCTCCCGAGGACCGCCACATCACCGCCCAGCTCTACGGCGGCGACCAGGAGACGCGGATCCGCCAGGAGATCGTTCTGGGCATCGGCGGCGTGCGGATGCTGCGGGCACTGGGCGTCGAGCCCATGGCCTTCCACATGAACGAGGGCCACTCCGCCTTCCTCGGGCTCGAGCGAATCCGGTTGCTGATGGAGGAGAGAGGCCTGAGCTTCGACGAGGCCCGCGAGACGGTGTTGGCCTCCAACGTCTTCACCACGCACACGCCCGTTCCCGCGGGCAACGACGCCTTCGAGCCCTGGCTGATCGATAAGTACTTCGCGGGCTACTGGGAAAAGCTCTCCCTGACGCGGGACGACTTCCTCGCGCTGGGGCGCCAGGAGCCCGCCAATCGCGAAGAGCCCATGAGCCTGACCGTGCTGGCGCTGCGACTGAGCAACTTCCGCAACGGCGTGAGCGAACTGCACGGCGTGGTCAGCCGGCACCTGTGGGCAAACGTCTGGCCGTCCGTGCCCGCCACGGAACTGCCCATCACCAGCATCACCAACGGCATCCACACGCGGACGTGGATCAGTCACGACCTCGCGACGCTGTACGACCGGTACCTCGGTCCGGGGTGGCATGAGAAGCCGGCCGACGAAGGCGTGTGGAAGGCCGTGGAGACGATCCCGGATACCGAGATCTGGCGCACGCACGAGCGCCGACGCGAGCGACTCGTCGCCTTCGCCCGGCGGCGTCTGGCTGCCCAGTGCGCCCAGCGCGGCGCGGGAGCGGCCGAGATGGCCGCCGCTCAGGAAGTCCTCGACCCCGAGGCCCTGACGATCGGTTTCGCGAGGCGATTCGCCACCTACAAGCGAGCGAACCTGCTGCTGCAGGACATGGACCGCCTCACCGCGCTGATCAACGACGCCGACCGTCCCATCCAGTTCATCTTCGCGGGCAAGGCGCATCCGCGCGACAACCCGGGCAAGGACCTGATCCGTCAGATCGTCCACACCGCCCGCCAGGACAAGTACCGCCACGCCATGGTGTTCCTGGCCGACTACGACATGAACGTTGCGCGGTATCTCGTCCAGGGCGTGGACGTCTGGCTGAACACGCCCCTGCGCCCGATGGAGGCGTCGGGCACGAGCGGCATGAAGGTCGCGGCCAACGGCGGGCTCAACCTGTCGATCCTCGACGGCTGGTGGGCGGAAGGCTACGACCCCTCCGTCGGCTGGGCGATCGGCTCGGGCGAGTCCTACGACGATCTGGAGTACCAGAACGCCGTCGAATCCGAGGCGCTCTACAACCTGCTGGAGAAGGAGATCCTCCCGCTGTTCTACGACCGCGGGCCGGACCACCTGCCCCGCGGGTGGATCGCCAAGATGAAGGCCGCCATGCGCACGCTCGCGCCGGTCTACAACACCAATCGCATGGTGCGCGATTACGCCGAGCGGTTCTACGCCCGCGCGATCCAGCAGTGGGAGATGCTCGTCGCCGACGACATGGCCCAGGCCAAGTCGCTCAGCGGCTGGAAGCGAAAACTGTGGGACAATTTTCACGCCGTCCGCATCGAGAGCGTCACCGACACGATGGGCGACACGGGCGAGACCGCCCACGTGGGGCTCGACGTCCGCGTCGAGGCCGTCGTCAGCGTCGCGCCGCTCGGGCCCGAGGACATCGCGGTCCAACTCTACTACGGACCGCTCGATCAGGACGGGCAGTTGCACGACGGCGAGCCCCTGCCCATGGAGCAGACGGGCGACGAGGGCGACAGCCGCTTCCGGTACGCCTGCGACATGCCCTGCACCCGCAGCGGACTGACCGGGTACACCATCCGCGTCATGCCCCGGCACGACCTGTTGAGCGGGCCCCTGGACATGGCCATGATCCGATGGGCCTGACGACGAAGAAAAAGGTGTCCGGGTGCCGGGAACGTGTCTATAATCAATGCACATCCGTGACGTGGAACCGACAAGCCGGGTTGCGACACATGCACGAGACAGCAACGACGACGACGCACGTATGACGGAGTTCGGGAACATCCCGAGCGCCGCGGTCGTCCTCGGTCTTGTGGACCGTCGCACGCCGGCTTTTTGCATGGCGGCCGCCGCAGCGGGAAGCGCGTTCCCCCACACGGACGAAGGGCTGGAATCATGAGTTGCACGGTCACGCTGCCCGACGGGAGCAGCAAACAGTACGACGAACCGGTCACCCCGCTGGACGTGGCGAGGGGCATCTCCGACGGACTGGCCAACGCCTCCGTGGCAGCCGAGGTCGACGGCGAACTGGTCGACCTGTCCACGCCGCTGTCCGACGGCGAGCATACGGTCTCGCTGCTGACGAATCGCGACGAGCGGGCGCTGGAGGTGCTGCGTCACACCGCCGCCCACGTGATGGCCCAGGCGGTCCGGCGGATCTACGGCGACGGCGTGCAGTACACGATCGGGCCCGCTTTGACGGACGACTTCCAGTACGGCTTCTACTACGACTTCGACCTGCCCGAGCCCCTCGGCGCCGAAGACCTGCCCGCCATCGAGGCGGAGATGAAGAAGATCGTCAAGGAGAAACTCCCCTTGCAGCGGCGCGAGTTGTCCGTCGACGACGCGAAAGCCGAGATGACCGGCCTGGGGCAGAGCTACAAGGTCGAAATGATCGACGACCTCGTCCGAGACGAGGGCGTCGCCGACGTCAGCCTCTACGCGCAGGGCGATTTCCTGGACCTCTGTCGCGGCCCGCACCTGCCGCACACCGGCAAGTTGAAGGACTTCAAGCTGCTCACGACCGCCGGGGCGTACTGGCGCGGCGATGAAGCCAACAAGATGCTCACCCGCATCTACGGCGTGGCGTTCTTCGACAAGAAGGACCTCGCCG
>CAZEJA010000235.1:0-5508 GCA_964512215.1 uncultured Planctomycetaceae bacterium | reverse complement strand
CGCGCATAGGGCGGGGGGGCAAGTGGTGTTTGGTGGGGCGCGCAGCTTTGCTACGCACCGGGTTTGGGGTCGATGGTGCGTAGCGGAGCTACGCACCCTACCATCGCTATTCGATGGGGGAGGATTTCCGGCGGAGGGGGGTGCGGCCGCCGGTTCGTTTCGTGAGGGCGGCGAAGGCGGGCAGGAGGAGGGGGCGGACGACGAAGGTGTCGATCATCATGCCCAGCGCGAGGGAGAAGCCCAACTGGTGCAGCAGCGCGAGGTCGCCGACGACGAGGCTGCCCAGCGTGGCGGCCATGATGATGCCGCACGAGGAGATGACCGGTCCCGTGTGGGTGACGGCCTCGCGGATGGCCTCCAGGGGCGGGCGGCGTTTGGCTTCCTCGGCCAGCCGGGCGGCGAGGAAGATATTGTAGTCCACGCCGACGGCGGCGATGACGACGAACAGGAAGACCTCGACCTTCCAGTCCAGACCGGCCGCGTCGAAGAGCCCGGGGAAGACCCAGTACGAGATGCCGAGCGTGGCGAGGTAGCTCAGGACGGTGCAGCCGGTCATGAAGGTCGCGAGCACCACGTCGCGGAGCAGCAGGAAGATGACGACGAAGATCACGCCGAGCACGAGGGCCATGATCCGCGTGAAGTCGCGCTGCGTGACGGCGCGGACGTCGGTGATCTCCGCGGTCGCACCGAGCAGGAGGGCCTCGCCGCCGCCGAGGGCGGTCAGTTCGGTGTCGATGGTCTCGCGGACCTGCTGCAGGACGGCCATCGCTTTGAGCGTCAGGGGCATCTCGTCGAGAATCACGTCCAGGCGCGTACAGGTGCCGTCGGCGCTGACGTACTGCTTGCGAACGATCTTCCCGCCGAGGAGTTTCAGCATGGTGTCGGTGGTGGCGCTCGTGTGCAGGCCCAGCGGGCGGGTGAGGCTGCGGACGTTGCGGATGCCGTCGATGTCCGCAATGGCCTGCGTGAGCTTGTCGGCCGTGCGGCGCCATTCGTCGTCGCTGGTCTCGACACCGCGGCGGACCAGGACGCGGGCGGGGGCGATCTCGCCGATGGGCCAGTGGCGGCGGGCCATTTCCGCGCCGCGGCGGGCGCCGTAGGAGTCGCCCAGCCCGGCCAGCGTGTCGTAGACCCACGTCACGCGGGCGCCCTGGACGACGGGGACGGCGAAGATCACGAGCGTGACCACAAACACCGTGCCCGGGCGTCGCGTGACCAGGCGCGCCATCGACGCCCAGATCCCCGGTGCGTTCGGGCCTTTGCGGATCCGCCCGAGCAGGCGCCCGTCCGGCCAGAACAGCTTGCCCCCGAAGATGCTCGCCAGGGCGGGCACGAGCGTCGTCGCGGCCAGCAGCGCCACGCCCAGCGCCAGCGCGATCGCCGGTCCGGCGGACCGGAACACGCCGTAGTCGCAGAAGCAGAGCATCATCAGCCCGACGGCGTCGGTGGCGGCGGACGCCAGCGTGGCCGGCAGCGTGGCGTTCAGGGCCGACGCCACGGCGTGCGGCGGGGTCAGTCCGGACGAGAGGTACTCGCGACAGCGGCTGATAAACAGCAGCGAGTAGTCGGTCCCGGCTCCGTAGAGCAGGACGATGACGAAGATGCGTTCGGCCGTGCCGGTGTGGAAGCCCATCCGCCCGGCGAGCGCCAGGATCGACAGCGCCGCGACGGCGGCCAGCGAGATGCTGAGCAGCGGGATCATCGCCGCCAGCGGGGCGCGGTAGACGAGCAACAGGATGATGATGACGGCTGCGATGGTCACCTTGAGTGTCCGCTGGTTGCTGCGTTCGGCGGCGAGGGCGTAGTCCCTGCCGAATCCGCTCGACCCGGTGACTTCGCCGACCAGCCCCGCCGGGAGCGTCTCGGCCGCGAGAATCGCCCGCATGTGGTCGACGATGCGGGCGGAGTGGAGGGTGATGAAGTTGGCGGGCACGTGCGTGAGCACGAGGGCGGCCTGCCCGTTGTCGTCGAGATCGCTGATCTGCGGATTCTTCGGCTGGGGGATGGCCGCGGGGGAGTGGACGTAGACGGCGCGGAGGTCTTCGGCGGTGATGTCGCCCGTGCCGGGCTGGGGGATCTTCTTCGCGACGCGCTCGATGGCCTGCAGGTCGGCGGGCGTCAGGCGTCCGTCTTTGCGTTCGAAGACGATGACGGCCTCGCTGAGTCCGCTGGAGGTCGGGAAGGCCTCGTGCATCGCGCGGACGCCCCGCATGGAGGGCATGTAGTCGGGCAGGTAGGAGGCGAGGTCGCTCTTGGAGGCGTCCGGCGCGGGCACCAGCCAGGCCAGCACCCCGACCCCCGCCAGCCAGACGGCCAGGGCGACCCATCGCCAGGTTACGATTGTCTTTCCGATCATGATGCTTCAGGCTTCCTTGCCGCTCAACGGCGGCGGGGAAGTCCGGGATTGTAGCGTTCTCGTGCGGCGGGACACAAGGATAGATGGGTGCGGGGCGGGATCCGGAAAACGGGGACAGTCCCGGACGTCGGGACAGTCCCCATTTTCCTCACTTCAACTTGATGCCCACGCCTTCTTTCTTCCAGGTTTCCACGAGGTCGGAGAGGTCTTTGAGCAGTCCGCTGAGTTCGCGAGTGGCGTCCAGAAGGTTGTTGTAGAGCTTCGGATCGTTGAGCAGCTTGCCGGCCGTGCCCTCGCCGGCGTCGATCTTGGCGGCGGCTTTGTTCAGCGTGGTCATCAGGGCGGAGACCTTCTCGGCGTCCTCGATGAGCTTCTCGGCCAGCTCGTCAACACGGTCGCTGGCGCGGGTGGTGGCCTCGGAGACGGTCGAGACGACCTTCCGCGCGTCGCCGAGCGCGAGGGTGGCTTCGTCGGCGGTCTTGCCCGCCTTGGCGGCGAAGGCCTTGAGGTCGTCCATGGCTTCGGTCGCCTGCTGGGTGGCCTTGGCGAGGTTGGCCAGGGCGGCCTTGATGTTCGCCTGGTTCTCCGCGTCGCCGATGACCGTGCGGATCGCGTCGAGTGTGGCGTTGAGCTTGCTCATGGTCCCCGCGATGCCGCCGCCCTTGGGATCGGGCGCGATCAGGCGGTTGAGATTGTCGCCCAGCTTCGTCAAGCCCCCGAGGGCGTCCAGCAGTTCCTGCGGGATCATGCTGCCTTCGTCGATCGTGCCCTGCAGGACGACCGACCCGTCGCGGGCGAGGTACATCGGCTGGCCGGTTTTCGGGTCGAGCGGCGTTGGTCCGGCGGCGCTCAACTCCAGCCAGGGCCTGCCGACGAGGCTCTTGGCGTAGATGACAGCCGTCGCGTGGGCGGGGACGTTGATGCGATTGAAGACGTCGACGGTGATGGTGACGCCCTCGCTGGGGGTCGACGGGTCGGTGAAGTCGACGCGCTGGATCTTCCCGATGCGGATGCCGGACATGTGGACGGGCTCGCCCGCCTGGACGTCGGAGGACGTGGGGAAGCGGATGTGCAGATTGTACCCGCCGCCGAAGACGTCGTAGCCGCCCGCGAAGAGCACGATCATTCCCGCGAGCATCGCGATCGCCCCCATCACGGTCAGCCCCACGGCTATGTTCTGCGCGCGTTCACTCATGGGCGGTTCTCCCTGTGGTCGTCGCGGCCGGTCCGTTGCTGGAGGCGAACCCATGGCTGCGGCGGATGCCGGCCAACTCTTCTTCGCTGGCCTGTCCGTTGATGAAACGGCGAACGACTTCGTTGTCGATCTCGTCGAGACCCTCGGGCGGCGTGTCGGCAATGAGCCCGCCGTCGTGGAGCATCACGATCCGGTCGCCGACCTTGCGGGCGGAACTCATGTCGTGGGTGACGACCACCGCGGTCGTGCCCAGCGCGTCCTGGAGCTTCAGGATCAGTTCGTTGATCAGGTCGGCGCGGATCGGGTCCAGCCCGGTGGTGGGCTCGTCGTAGAGGATCACTTCCGGGCCCAGCGAGACGGCCCGCGCCAGCGCGACGCGGCGTTTCTGCCCGCCGGACAGCTCCTCGGGGAAGCGGTGCTGCAGCCCGTCGAGGCCCACCAGGGAGAGCACCTCGTGGCAGCGCTGCCTGCGGTCGGCGTCTCCGCCCACGCCGTGCTCGGCCAGCGGGAAGCAGACGTTGTCTTCCACGGTCATCGAGTCGAACAACGCCGCGCCCTGGAAGAGGAAGCCGATCCGCTTGCGGACTGCGATCAGCTTGCGTTCCGACATGCGCGAGACTTCGTGCCCGTCGAACAGCACGCGCCCCGAGTCCGGGCGGAGCAGGGCGACGATATGCTTGAGCAGCACGCTCTTGCCGCACCCCGAGGGCCCGATGACGACCGTCGTCCGCCCCGGCGCGATGGCCAGGTCGACGGCGTGGAGCACCGTCTTGCCGTTGAAGGCCTTGCTGACCTTCTCCAGCCGAATGATGGGCTCGTTCTGTGGCATCTCTTCCATGCTTGTTCAGGTGGCCTCTTCTACCACAGAGGCACAGAGGGCACAGAGGTCTCTGGCAAAGAAGGCTTGTCGGGGATCTGCTCGACGTTCAGCCAAACGCCATGTTCGCTGTCACTTCGAGAGATCATATCCTGTGCCTCTTCTCTCCCGTATCTCTGTGTCTCTGTGGTCGATACGTTGTTCGGCCTACTCGTCGTTCAGCGTCAGCGACATGGCGATCTCGTCGCAGTGGTCGGCCTTGGGGCAGGCGATGCACTCGCGCCACACCTTCTCGGGCAGCGTCTGGCGGTCGATCGGGTCGAAGCCGCTGCGGGCGAAGAACTCCTGCTCGTACGTCAGGGCGAATACGCGCCGGACGCCCAACTGTCGGGCGTCGTCGAGCGCCGCGGCCATCAGTTGCCGGCCGACGCCTTCGCCCACGTGTCCGGGCGCGACGGCGAGCGACTTGATCTCCGCGAGGTCCGCCCAGAACACGTCGACGGCGGCGCAGCCGACGATCCGCCCGTCGTCCGCTTCGGCGACGTGGAACTCGCGCAGGGCGTCGTAGACGCTTTCGAGGCTGCGATGCAGCATCAGCCCTCGCTCGGCGTATCCGTTGATCAGGTCGCAGACGGCCTGAGCGTCGGGGACTCTGGCTGGTCGTATCCGCATGCGGGCTCCGCTCGTGGCGAAAGTGCTCGCCTCTCTTTATACCATCGCCGGCGGACCAACGCATCCGAAAAGGCGGGAGGAGGGTGGGGTGGGAAGTGTGGTCCAGCCGATTCGTCCCGACGTTGTCGGGACTCCTCAGCGGGCTTCTTTGTGGGCGGGGCGGGGCATGTGTTGCGACCGGGCTCGGGGTGGATACAATAGAGTGACGACCGTCGCCCCGTGGAGAAAGGAGCGTTCATGTCCCGCATTTCGGCGGACCCGCTGGAGATACCGGCCGAAGGGCGCATCTGCTCGCCCCCGTGCGTATTCGTGCTGGTGGGGGCGACGGGCGACCTCGCGGCGCGGAAAATCGCCCCGGCGCTGTACCACCTGGCCAGGGAGGGTCAACTCGCGGAGAACTTCGTCGTGCTCGGCGTGGCGCGCAGACCGCGCCCGGACGAGCAATTCCGGGAAGAGATGCTCGTCCGG
>CAZEJA010000234.1:0-5519 GCA_964512215.1 uncultured Planctomycetaceae bacterium | reverse complement strand
TTCTTGCTGACCCCTTTTCCTTGACCCCTTTTCCTCTCGCACCGAACCCACCACGCAGAAAAATGGTAACCGTCCCGGATTAATCACTTCTTCGGCGCCGCGAGCTTGTCCGGTCCGGTCTTGAAACTGGTCGCGACCTGCTGCGCGTTCAGGGCGTAGTCGTAGATCCGGATTTCGTCGAATGCGCCGGCGAAGGGCCCGACGCGGCCCCGGGTCAGCTTGAGCACCGAGAGCTTGATGCTCGTCTTCATGGCGCCCGTCTGTTTGCCGTTCACGAAGGACGACAGCAACGGCCGGCCGTCGAGGCCCGCCTGGTCGTAGGTGACGACCACGTGCATCGGCCGGCCGACCTTGACGGCGACATCCCGCTGGATGTCCTCGTTGTGCCCGTTCACGATCAGTTCGGCGCGGTGTTTGGTCAGGGTACGGAAGGTGTAGTAGAAGGCGTTGCCCCCACCCCCCCGGAACGAGAGGGGGGCGTCCCACTTGTAGCCTTTCGCAGTCGGCGTGAACCAGACCTCGAAGCTCGCCTTCTGGCGGCCCTCTACGAGCCTGGCGTCCAGCACGCCGTGCGCGCTGCCGCTGTCGTCGATCACCAGTTGCCCCTTGCCGTTCAGGCGGGCCTTGCCTTCCGGCGTATGCACCTTGCCGTGGACCTTGCCTACGCTGTCTGTGAGAACGGCGCCGTCGCCCCCCGTGCCGTCGAAGGAGTATCGGTGGATGGGCGGATCGGGGATCGTCGGCGGCGGTTCGGATCCCGGTTTGGGCGTGTCGCGCGTGGCCGTCTGGAGCGTGAAGGTGAACTCCTCGAGTTTGGGGTTCTTCGGGTTCGTCTTGCCGGTCACGGGCGAGTAAGTGCGGACCTGGACGGTCTTCTTGTCGGGCAGGAATTCCAGCAGGCGCAGAAAGCCCATCCCGCCGCCGCTCATCTTCTCATAGTCCACGAGCATCTGGTGGACCTGGTTGCCGTAGTCGCCTTCGTCCACGCGGTAGCCGACGTAGGCCGAGGAGAGGTGGCCGCAGACCACCATCATCACGTTCCTGTGCCGGCGGACCAGCTGGTTCCACAACATTTCCCCGTCGGCGCCGTCACCGTAGAACTTGTACGGGCTGGCCCGTTGCCCGCCGCGGAGGTGGTTGTACCGCTTGTTGTTGTAGTAGAGATAGGCATGGGTGAGGATGATCGCCAATCGATCCTTGTGCGTGGCCAGCACCTTGTTGGCCCAATCGATCACCGCCCGGCGCGGGCCTGTCTCCAGGGACAGGACGATCCACTTTCGTCCGTGGATCTCGGTGAACTGGTAGTGGTTCTCCAGCTTCCCCGGCTCGTACACGTCGCCGAAGGTCTTCCACTTCTTGAGATCCTCCACCCGGAAGAATTCGTTCATGTACGTCAGCCGCCCCGGCGTGTGATCGTAATCGTGGTTGCCCGCCGCCAGCACGTAAGGGACCTTGCCTTCGATGAAGTCGAAGGCCTTGCGAGCGTTCTTCCATTCGCTCCTGGTGTTGTTGTTCGTGATGTCGCCCACGTGGAGGAGGTACGTGATGTTCCTGGGCTCCCGATTGTCGGCCACCCACTTCATCATGGCGTTGAAGATGTGGGGGCGCTTCCGCGGGTAGCCCTCGGTGTCGGGGAGGACAACCAGCGTCGTGCTGCCCTTGACAAACGGCAGTGCGGGGGTCTCTTCGCACAGCGATGTCCCGGCGGCCAGCAGGCAGGCAACGCCGACAAGTGCAAGCGCGGCCAACGGGCATATACCGAAGCCCTGCCGCCATCGCCTGAGCGGCCGCGCTTTCGCGTTCGGTGCAGCCATCGCTCCAGTCCTTCCCATACCGAGAGCCTACCACGGCGAGGCGTGGAATCCAGACTCCATTCCGCCGCCATGGCTTGTTCGGGACGAGTACTGTTCTTCCGCGGCTGATCAACGACGCAGAAGGGCCTCTGCCCCCCCCCGGTTCTCCTACTTACCGGGGCGGACCAGTTGTAGAGCGACCTCCGCGACACGCCGCCCGAGGTTCCTGGCCGTGGTCAGGCCGAACTCGTCGCCGGAGATGTCGTCGCCCTGGTTCAGGAGCGTCGCGCCGAAGTGCGCGGTGGGACGACCGTCGCCCACGACGGTCATCTCCTGGCACATCAGCGCCATCTGGACGGACTGGACGGTCAGTTCCTGCCCGCCGTTCCGCACGCCGCCCACGGCAAGCACGCCGGCGACCTTCCCGGAAAGGGCCAGCTTGTTCTTCCGAAACACCATGCAATGATCCAGGAAGGCTTTGCACAGCGACGTCATGTTGCCGAAGTACACGGGCGTGCCGACGATGATGCCGCCTACGGCCGGGTCCGACAGCTTCGGGACCAGCTTGGCGAAGTCGCTCTTCCCGCCCGCCGCAGCGGGATCGAACACGGGGATGTCCATGATCGCCAGCTCGATCAACTCGGTCCGGATGCGGGGGCTGACCTTCCCCGCCGCTTCCAGGCAGACCTCCAGTCCCGCGGCCGTGGTCTTGCCCGGGCGGGGGCTGCAGGAGACGCCGACGATCCTGACCGCCTTGCCGGCAGCCGCCCCGGCTGGTTGGGCCGCAGCCTGCCCCGCCAGGCCGGCGACGGCAACGGCCCCGGCTGCACCCAGGAGGCTCCTTCTGTTCACATCTCGTTTCATCGCTCTACTCCTGAAAAGGTCCGCTCTCTGTGAAGCACCGGAAACGAGGACAGCATCCGCCGCCCTCGACCCTCAACGCCAATCGGCAATTGGAAATCGACAACCTGTCCGGCGAAGCCTTGGCGAAGCCGGATCGGCAATGGGCTTGTCCCCGTCATGTCTTCATTCTCCCCTCCGAGACGCGCCCCGGCAAGGAGAAGCTGTGGGCAGTCCTTCCGCGAGCAAGCGAGTTGCTCGCCCTACTTGCTGCCAACCACCGACTACCGGCGACTGGGCGCCGGACAGAATGCCCTTGGCATGGCGGGCGGGAAATCGTATAACTTCCTGTTTCCCGGGCTGCCGTTGTTGCCGGATGAGAATCTCAACCACGATGCACGGAGCCACCCATGGCTGACACCATTGAATCGTTCGTAGCGAAGTTGCAGACCGAAGGCGTCCAGGCCGGCCAGGCTGCGGCGGACAAGCTCCGCGCCGAAGCCGCCGCGGAGGCGGAGAAAGTCGTCGCCGACGCGAAGGCCGACGCGGAGAAGATCGTCGCCGACGCCAACGCCGAGGCGGAGAACATCCTCGCCCGCAGCCGGACCGAGCTGCAGTTGGCTGCCCGGGACGCCGCGATGCGTCTGCGGGATGCGCTCGGGCGGGCCCTGTCGGCTGCCCTCGCTTCCGGCGTGGAGCAGAAGCTCGGCGAGACGGAGTTTCTGGGCAAGCTCCTGCACGACATCGTCATGCTGTACAGCACCAGCGACGCGAAGGGCACGAAGACCGTCAAGATCAACGTGCCGAAGGACATGCGGCAGTCGCTGACCGACTGGGCTGTCCGGGAAATCGGCGACGACACGAAGGACCGCCACGTGGGCATCGACCTGAAGGGCACGCTGAAGCAGGCGGGCTTCGAGTACACCGTCGCGGGCGCGACCGTGGAAGTCACCGTCGATTCGGTCGTGGAAGTCCTGTCCGAACTGGTCGGCCCGAACATCCGCGAGCTGTTCGACCAGGGCCTCGCCGGCGGGGACCAGGACTGATCCATGGGCGGGCAGAACTACTATCTTCTCGCCTCCCTGCCGGGACTGGGCGAACCGGGCAGCACCCCCCCGCTGACGCCGGCGCAGTTGCTGGACCGCGTCGCGGACGCCCCGGGACCCCGGCGCCTGATCGGCGCGCTGCTGCTGAGCGACGACCTGCTCCTGCGCGAGTCGGTCCTCGGCGGCGAAGAGGTCGACGCCGAACCCGCCGTCCTCACGGGCGAGCAACTCCGCGACGAAGCCCCCCTTCCGGCGATGCTGGCCGTCGAAACCGACGAGGGCGACTCGCGCATCGCCGCCGACGTCGTCTGGGAGGCCTACTTCCGGCACGCCGCCGACATCGCCCGAACGGCAGGCAGCGCGTTTCTGGCTGCCTGGGTGGGCAGCGAGGTCGCACTGCGGAACGCCCTGACAGCCGCCCGCGCCAAGACGCTGGGCCTCGACGCCGAGGCCTATCTCGTCGCCGGCGACCTGGCCGACCCCGACGCCGACTTCGATACGGTTCTCGGCGAGTGGTCGGCCGCCGCCCATCCCCTCGCCGCCCTGCGAGTGCTGGACACCGCGCGCTGGGCGTGGCTGATGGACCGCGAGGGATGGTTCACGTTCCAAAATGACGAACTCGCGGCCTACGCCGCCAAGCTGATGCTCTTGTGTCGATGGAATCGACTCGAAGCGGCCGAGCGGGAGGCCCGCGAGGCCCCCGCCGCCGAGGCCACGACCCCAACCGAGTAGAGGACCAGCCGTGGAAGGAAGAATCCTAGCCGTATACGGAAACATGGTGATCGCCCGGACGCGCGGGCGGGTGGTGCAGAACTCCGTGGGCTACTGCTGCCGCGAAGACGGCGCCCGCCTGCTGAGCGAGGTCATCCGCATCCGCGGCAACCTCGCGGACCTGCAAGTGTTCGAGGAAACGCGCGGACTCAAGGTGGGCGACCCCGTCGAGTTCCGCGAAGAGATGCTGTCGGTCACGCTGGGACCGGGGCTGCTCGGGCAGATCTACGACGGCCTGCAGAACCCCCTGCCCCAACTCGCCGAGGAAGTGGGCTACTTCCTCGAGCCGGGCAAGTACATCGACGGACTGGACGCCGACACCACGTGGGACTTCACCCCGAAGGCGGAACCCGGCGCGACGGTCACCGCGGGCGAGACGCTCGGCAGCGTGCCCGAGGGCATCTTCGAGCACAACATCCTCGTGCCCTTCGCATTCGACGGCGAGTACAAGGTGGAAAGCGTCGTCGAGGCGGGCACGTACAAGCTCTCCGACGAGATCGCGGTGCTCACCGACGCGCGGGGCGAGAAGCACTCCGTGTCGATGCAGCAGGAATGGCCGGTCAAGGTGCCCCTGAACTGCTCCCGCCGGCGCCTGCTGCCGGCCGAGCCGCTGGTCTCCCGCGTTCGCATCATCGACTCGATGTTCCCCGTCGTCCGCGGCGGGACGTACTGCATCCCGGGCCCGTTCGGCGCGGGCAAGACCGTCCTGCAGCAGATCACCTCTCGGCACGCGGAGGTCGACATCGTCATCGTCGCCGCCTGCGGCGAGCGGGCGGGCGAAGTCGTCGAAACCCTCCGCGAGTTCCCCGAGCTGACCGACCCGCGCACGGGCAAGAGCCTGATGGAGCGGACGATCATCATCTGCAACACGTCGGCCATGCCGGTCGCCGCCCGCGAGGCGTCGGTGTACACGGCCGCGGCGCTGGGCGAGTACTACCGCCAGATGGGCCTGAACGTGCTGCTGCTGGCCGACTCGACCTCGCGCTGGGCCCAGGCGATGCGGGAAATCTCCGGACGCCTGGAAGAGATCCCCGGCGAGGAAGCGTTCCCGGCGTACCTGGAAAGCCGC
>CAZEJA010000233.1:0-5519 GCA_964512215.1 uncultured Planctomycetaceae bacterium | reverse complement strand
GTCTGCGAGTCGATCCGCGTCGCGGGCGACGACATGGACGCCGCGATCGCCGCCCACATGAAGCGAACGTACAACCTGATGATCGGCGAGCAGACGGCCGAGAAGATCAAGATCGAATGCGGCTCGGCCGCCCCCCTGGAGAACGAACTGACCATGGAGGTCCGCGGGCGCGACATGATCTCCGGGCTGCCCCGCAAGACGATCATCTCCTCCGAGGAGGTCCGCGAGGCCCTCAAGGAGCCCGTCGGCGCCATCATCGACTGCGTCACGCGGACGCTGGAGAAGGCCGAGCCCGAGTTGGCGGCCGACCTGGTCGACAACGGAATCATGCTCGCCGGCGGCGGGGCGATGCTGCGGGGCATGGACACGGTCCTGTCCAACGCGACCGGCCTGGACGTCAGCGTCGCCGAAGCGCCTCTCACCTGCGTCGCGCGTGGAACGGCGGTCTATCTGGAGAACCTCAAGCTCTGGAAAGACACCATGGAGTCCGACGAGGACGAGTTCTAGGTTCTCCCCGCCTGCGGTTTCGCGCTGCTCCCATTCCCTGTTGCGGTTTCCCTATGCCCGCAGCGCCAGTCGCAGGTAGTTCAGCGCCGCCAGCGCCGCCCGCCGGCGGATGAACGTCCGCGTGCCGGGGAAGACATGACGGTGCACGTCCGTACCGGCAGGGCCGGCCAGGGCGATGTAGACCAGTCCGACAGGCTTGTTCTCCGTGCCGCCCGCAGGTCCCGCGATGCCGGTCGTGGAGATCGCCCAGTCGCTGCCGAGCCGCTCCCGACAGCCGGCCGCCATCGCGGCGGCGACGGGTTCGCTGACGGCGCCGTGTTCGTCGAGCAACCCCTGTCCGACCCCCAGCACGTCTCGCTTGACGTCGTTGGCATAGCAGACGCCCCCGCCGAGGAAATACTCGCTTGCACCGGGCACGTCGGTGATGCGCTCGCCGATCAACCCTCCCGTGCAACTCTCCGCCGTCGCCAGCGTCTGGCCGCACCGTCGCAGCATCGCCCCGACGACCGAAGCGATGGTCTCGTCGTCCTCTCCGATGACGAGGTCTCCCAGGCGGCGGCGCACCTCGGCGACCGTCCCTCGGGAGAGTTCGTCGGCTAGCTCGGGGGATTCGGCGCGGGCCGTGACGCGGACGGATACCACCCCAGCCGCCACCGTCGTTCCGACGACGGGGTTGGCGTCGCGCTGCATCAGGTCGCGGAGGGTCGCCCCCACGTCGGATTCGCCCTGCCCGTACGTGTGCACGATGTGCTGGACGATCGCACCAGCGCCGTCGGGCAGGCGGGGGGCGATCTGTGTGTCAAACATCTCCCGCATCTCGTGAGGCACGCCGGGCATGACGAACACAGACGCTCCCGCGAGCGTCGCAGCGATCCCCGGCGCCGTGCCCAGACGGTTGTCGAGCGGAGCGGCGCCGGCCGGGAGCATCGCCTGAATGCGGTTGGTGGGAACCATCTGGCGCCCGCGCTCGTGAAAGAAGGCTTCAATCTCCGCGAGGCAGGCGTCGTTGAGGACGAGTTCGACGCCCATCGCGTCGGCGAGCCCCTGGCGGGTGAGATCGTCTTCGGTGGGGCCGAGTCCGCCGGTGATCAGGACCACCCCCGCTTGCGCGGCGGCATCGGTGACGGCGCCGGCGATCGCGGCGCGGTCGTCGCCGACCGTTACGTGCGTAACCACGTGAATGCCCCGGGCGGCGAGCCGTTCAGAGAGGTAGGCGCTGTTCGTGTCGACGGTCCGCCCGCCGACCAGTTCATCGCCGATTGCGAGGACCGCCGCCTTCATGCCAGATGCGCCTCGTCGACGGTCTGGCGGCAGTGGGGGCACGTCTTCACGCCGCTCGGCCCGGTCGGCGCGTCGGGGTCGACCAACTCGCCGCAATGTGGGCAGGTTTCGATCGGGTGGTTTGCGGTGAAGTCCGGCGGCGGGGCGTCCTTATCCGCCAGCCAGGCGAAGCGATGGTGCAGGAGCACGATCGATGACGGGATGGCCGTGAAGAAGAAGGAGATGAAGAACCACCGCACGGGACTGCGTCCGATGCGCCCCATCTGCCCCGCGACGCGGATGGACATGATCAGATACAGCACGCCCGCCGCGCCGAGCAACGCCCATTGCGTGGGCCCCCAGTTCTGGAATAGCGCCAGTATTGACATGCTGCTATGGTACACAGTTGGGGCAGGGAATGGGGGCAAAATCGCCCGGCCGCGAGCTATTGCAGCGATTTCGGCAGCAGGCGGGTGGGGATGGCGAAGCGTTCCCAACTGTGCCCGCCGCACTTGGGGCAGAGCAGATCGGCCGGGACGGTGGACGGGCTGTATCCGCAGTAGTGGCAGTTCAGGAAGACCCGCTTGGGGCCCGCGACACTGGGGGGCACGGGGAAGTCGCAGGCCTTCGACGGCCGCACAGCGGCGACCGGTCGGCCCGCCGCCCTGCGGGCAGTGACATTCGGGTGCATCGCCGACCGGTCGCCTCTCCTGCGTCGTTTCGTCGCAGCCATCGGGGACCTCCCCGCTTCCGCCTGGGTACTGTCTTCACCGTATTATTCGCATCGAAATCGCTCGCGGCCCATGCATCCGTAACAGGTTTTCTCGTCCCCGGTTGCGCGCGAGCCACTGACGGACACTTGGTCTTCCCGCCCGCAAGCATAGAAGTCCTTGGCGGGGTGGGCCCAGCGGCTATAATACCGGCTTCCATCGATGTCTCGGTTTGGGAGTCGGTCTTGCAGACCACAGCACGAATACTCATCGCGGTCGCCGCCTGCGTGGCCGGGTGCGCGGGCTCGTACGAGCACGGCGCGGCGGGCCCGGCGTCGGCGGTCACGCCGCGAAGCGACTGGCGCATCAGCGGCGATCTGCGGGAGATCGTCCGGGCCGTCGACGGGCAGCGCGACACGGCCGCCCGGGCCGACAATGGGCGGTCCAACTCGCAGATCACCATCGATCTCGGCCAGACCTGCCTGTTCAACATGGTCGTGGTCGATCACGGACCGAACGAGCACGGTTTCTGCGGGCGCGTGGCGCTGCTGACCAGCCTCGACGGGCGGAACTTCACCCGGCGGACCGTCATGCAGGGCACGCGGCGGGTGACGGTCTTTTCGCTCGTGACGCCGACACTGGGGCGGCACATTCGCCTGCAGGCGATCGAGGCGGGCCCCGAGGCGTGGTCCGTCGGCGAGATCTACGTGCAGTAGGGCGGGCATGCGGGGAAGGTGACGACAATGGAAACGACCGAAGACCGCCCGGCGGATGGATCGGGCAAGCGGGATTGGCACCTGACGCTGGTGGTGGCGCTGATGGTGGTCATCATGGCGTCGCTGGGGGCGTTGTGGCTGCTGGAGCGGCGGCGCCGCACGGACGCCGAGCGGGAACTGGCGGAAACCATGCATCGATCCCGGCAGTTGCAGACGACGATGGGGCGCCTCATGGGCGGGGGAATTCGCCCGCCCGGCGGGGGGGCAAATGCGGTGCGGCGCGAGGACCTGCCCGTCGAGACTCGGACCATTGACGGGCGGGAGGCGAGGGTGCTTCGCATCAGCGCGTCGGCGGGAGAGCGATTCGGCTTCGAGCCCGGAGACGTGATCGAGGTCTCGGAATCCCCCGACAAGCCCGGCGAACCCGAGGGAGAGTGAAGGCGACATGAACATAGCGGACCTCAGCGAGATCGAAGGGCGGACCTACCCGGCGCGGCGGCGGACGCAGAATCTCGTCGGCGGGGCGTCGCCCATCGCGGTGGACAGCTTCTGCATGGGGTATGTCACGCTCGAGCCCCGCGGCGGGCAGGTGCCGTGGCACAACCAGGAGCAGGACGAGGTCTACTTCGTCGTCCGCGGGACCGGCGAGATGTGCATCGGCGCTGAGAAGCGGACGCTCACAGGGGGGCAGGCCGTCGAGATCCCCCCGGGGGAGTTCCACCAGATCACCAACACCGGGGACGATGAACTGATCATGATCTACGTCTACGGCCCGGCCGGCGACGTGGCGCACTGGAAACAGGAACTGTCGGGCACGCTTCCGACCGAGGGCGTCGACGCGCCGCCCCTGCCCGAGGGCGCGTGGCCCCAGTGCACGGAGACGCCCGAAGATTGAAGGAACACCGCGAATGACGAATGCGAAGATTCACCGCGTAGGCATCATCATGAACGGCGTGACCGGGCGCATGGGGACGAACCAGCACCTGATGCGGTCGATCGTCGAGATCATCCGCCAGGGCGGCGTGAAGGTCGCCGACGAGGTCATCCTGCCCGATCCGATCCTGGTCGGGCGGAACCCCGACAAGCTCGCCAGGCTCGTGGAGATGTCCGGTGTGACGAAGACGAGCACGGACGTCGATGCCGTGCTCGCCGACCCGGACTACCCGGTCTACTTCGACGCCCAGACCACCGACCGGCGCGTCGAATGGGTCGGCAAGGCGATCGCCGCGGGCAAGCACATCTACTGCGAGAAGCCCACGGCCTTGACAACCGAGGCGGCGATGGATCTGTATCGACAGGCTGTCGCCGCGGGCGTCAAGAACGGCGTGGTGCAGGACAAGCTCTGGCTGCCGGGCATCGTCAAGCTGAAGAGCCTGATCGACGGGGGGTTCTTCGGGGAGATCCTCTCGGTCCGCGGCGAGTTCGGGTACTGGGTCTTCCAGGGCGACGCCGAGCCCGCGCAGCGCCCCAGTTGGAACTACCGCAAGGAAGACGGCGGGGGGATCATCATCGACATGCTTTGTCACTGGCGGTACGTGCTGGACAACGTCTTCGGCGCGGTGCGAGGCGTGAGCTGCCTCGGGGCCACGCACGTCAAGGAGCGTTGGGACGAGGCGGGGGAGCCCTACGACTGCACGGCCGACGATTCGGCCTATGCGACGTTCGAGCTGGACGGGGAGGTGATCGCGCATTTCAACTCCTCGTGGGACTTCCGCGTGCGGCGGGACGACCTGCTGACAATCCAGGTGGACGGCACGAAGGGCTCGGCCGTCGCGGGGCTCCGCAAGTGCTGGAAGCAGTCGCTGGCCGCGACGCCGCGGCCGGTGTGGAACCCGGACGTCGACTCGCCGATCGACTTCCGCGAGGGATGGGAGTCTGTCCGGGAGGGCGAGGAGTTCGACAACGCCTTCAAGATCCAGTGGGAGCTGTTCCTGCGTCACGTCGCCCTCGACGAGCCCTTCCGCTGGTCCCTGCTCGAGGGCGCCAAGGGCGTCCAACTGGCCGAGGCGGGGCTGGAGTCCTGGCGCAAACGAGCCTGGGTCGACCTGCCGGACCTGGACACGCTCGGCTGAGACGGGCCTTGAAGGTGGAACCCGAAGAAAACAGGGACGGTCCCGTTGTCTGGGACTGTCCCTGTTTTCTGCGCAGCGGACGTTCCGCAAGAAGGGGGCAGTTGCTCATGGGCTTCGGCGCACCCACAGAGGGGGAAAGCGCCCGGCCGGAGGTGTCTCCCAAGTAGCAGCGCCGGAAAATGACGAATGACGAATGTCCAATGCTGAATGAATGTCGAATGTCCAATGACAAGCCGACTTTCGAGAACGGGCGA
>CAZEJA010000232.1:0-5582 GCA_964512215.1 uncultured Planctomycetaceae bacterium | reverse complement strand
GGCTGGTCACTTTGCGCGATCACCGAACGCGTCTACCTCGAGGCGATCGAGAAGCTCATCAACAAGACCATCGAGCCTGTCACCGATCACCCCTACGCCCCGGCCGAAAAAGCCGCCACTGGCGTGCGGCGCAAACTCCCCCGTCGCATTCTCGGCAGCCGCCGCCGCATGCGCGTGCGGTAGAAGAAGCCCACCCCAGAGACACAGAGGTCACAGAGGGAAGAAACGGCGTTGCTCGTGAGTGAGGGGTAGTGTCCCCATTCAGTCCCCGCCCCGCGCCCCTCTGTCGCTCTGTGTCGCTTCTGTCGTTTCTTCTTCCCTCCGTGTTCTCTGTGCCTCTGTGGTGTGCCGTTACTTCTTTTTCGGGGGCTTGCGACGGCGGGGCGGCTCGGGCGAGGGGGGCACGGGGCGGAGGCGCTGGTTCCAGTCCGCCAGCAGCTTGCGATGGTCGCGGATCACCGACGCGCAACTCGCATCCTGGTAGAGGTTGGCCTTCTCCCACGGGTCGGCGCGCATGTCGAACAACTGCACGACGGGGTCATCCTTGTATTCGACGAACTTGAACCGCTCCGTGCGGACCATCCGCCCGACGACGTGATGCTCCGTAACCAGGAAGTCGCGCCACGTGGTGTCCTTCCGCTCCAGCAGCGGGCGGAGGCTTCTCCCGACCGAGTGCGGCGGGGCGTCGACCCCGGCGTAGTCGCACATCGTCGCCATCACGTCCAAACCACTGACGAGGTGCGTGGTGTCCTTGTGCCCTTCCGCGACGCGGCCGGGGCAGGTGACGATCATCGGCACCTTGACCGACTCCTCGTAGGGATACCACTTCTGCACGTGCGAATGCCGCCCTCGCCCCTCGCCGTGATCGGAGGTAAGGATGACGACCGTGTCGCGGGTCTGCCCGGTGTCATCGAGCGCGTCGAGAATGCGCCCGATCTCACGGTCGACCATCTCGACCATGCGGTAGTAGATCCAGATGTAGTAGCGCCACTGGTCGGCGGTGAATCGCTTGTACACCATGCGCCCGAGCTTCTCCGGCGCTGCCGGACGCGACGTGTTGTTCGGTGGCAGGTCGGGCAGTTGGTCGGCCAGGCGCGGGAAGGGCAGCTTCGCGGGCACCAGTGCGGCGCCTGCGATGGCCCAGTAGCAGATGTCGTGCGGGTTCATCAGCGACGCCGCCAGGACGAAGGGCTTGCTGCGGTCGCGCGTCTTGAGATAGGCCTCGCACGTCCGCGAGACCACGCCGTCGACGAGGTCGCCCTGTCCCTGCCCGACCGGCAGGACGGTAAAGCCCTTGATCTGCCCTTGCGCGGGATAGCCCATCGGGATATGCCACTTGCCGCAGTAGACCGTCTCGTACCCGCGCGGGCGCAGCCACTGGCCCATGTTCGGCACGCTGGGGTGGATGGCCCGGCTGTTTGTGATCACGCCCGTCTCGACGGGCATCCGCCCGGTGAACAGCGAACTGCGGGCGGGCGAGCAGACGGGGTTCGTGCTGTGCGACTCCATGAACGTCGTCCCGCCGCGGACGAGGCGGTCGATGTTCGGCGTGTGCACGTCGCCGCAGCCGTGCGCGGAGATCGCGTCCAGCCCCAACTGGTCACAGATGATAAACAGGAAGTTCGGCCTGCTTGACGGCGTCGACGGCGCGGCGCCTGCCCGCGACGCCATCCCCGCCGCCAGCGCGCCGGCGCCCGCGTTGAGCACCTCGCGCCGAGTCCAGTCGTGGCTGTCCATGGGTTCGTCCTTCATGACGTCAGCACATACGCTTCCAACCCCGCGACGACCAGCAACAGTCGCCCGGCCTCGTCCACCCAGTACACCCACGGCAGCACGCCGCGACCGGTCTGGTCGTAGGCGATCGCACGGACCGTCTTGCCGCCCAGCGTCAGATCGCCCGTCTTGCGATACGCCAGCGTCTGCTTGCCCTTGACCTGGTCGAAGTGGTCCAGCAGCGTGAACGAGATCGGTTTGGTCTCCTCACGCGGCAGGCGCTGCACGGCCTCGAAGAGCATCCAGTTGACGGTCCAGGCGCCCGGGACCTTGGTCTTCCGCGTGGCGGCCTTGTCGCGGATCGTGAGTACTCCATCGGCGCAGGAGCCTTCCTTGCGGATCTTCGTTCCGGGCACGGTCTGCCCCCTGGCGTCGCGGAGCTTCGCGTCGAGTTCCCATCGCTTCGGGCTTGGCAGCACAGCGGTGGGGTACCACATCCTTGCTTCGATGGCGTAGCTGGCGCCCCCGGCGCCGTCCTAGGCGTAGTCCAGTTCAAGCCGCACGTTGCCCTTCGCCCCGGCGGAGCGGCGGAGTTGCACCCGCCCGACGGTCGCACCTTTTCCAGGCCCGGGGCGTTTCAGTCCGCCCACGCGATACGCCGCCCCGCTCAGCGTGAGCACGTTCCACGAGAGCTGCCACGAACCGTCCGGGTCGAACGCTCCCGTTGGCGGGCGGGACTGCTTCAGTGTTTCCGCCAGCATGTTCAACTGGAAATGGTCGGCACGACTCGTCGCTGGGGGCATCGTGTTATCCTCGCTGCTGGTTCCGACGGTTTCCATCATACCTGCGGACCGCCCGCCGTCGCCAGAGGCTTCCCATCGACTCCTCCAGGGCGTATCCTCCATGCACGTCCGGGCGCCTCTGGCGAGCCCGGGCGGAACGCTACGAATCAGGGAGAACGGAACATGAAACGCATCGGACTAGTGGTGGCGCTCCTGGCCGCGGCGCTCGCGGGATGCTCGGGCGGGGGCGAGGACGACGGATGGGTGAACCTGTTCGACGGCAAGACGTTCGACGGGTGGAAGGTCAACGAGAACGCTCAGACGTTCACGATCCAGGACGGCGCGATCGTCGCGAAAGGCCCGCGGTCGCACCTGTTCTACATGGGGCCGGTCGGGAACCACGAGTTCCGCAACTTCGAGTTGAAGCTCGACGTGATGACCGCGCCGGGCTCCAACGGGGGCGTGTTCTTCCACACGAAGTGGCAGGACCGCGGTTGGCCGAGGGAGGGCTATGAGATGCAGATCGACAACACGCACCTCGACCCGCAGCGGACGGGCGGGCTGTACAACGTCGTCAAGGTCCTCGAAGCCCCCGCGAAGGACGGCGTCTGGTTCACCGAGCACCTGATCGTTCGCGGCCGCCAGGTGATCGTGAAGGTCGACGGCAAACAGGTGGTGGACTACACCGAGCCCGTCGGCCCGGGCGGGAAGCTCAACGGCGGGACGATCGCGCTGCAGGGGCACGATCCCGGCAGCGTGGTGAAGTACAGGAACATCCGGATCAGGCTGCTGCCGGACTAGGCAGGTTGGAGGGGAGAGGTGAGAGGTGAGAGTGATTCGTCAGATGGCGTGGCGTTGGGTGTTCGGAGTCGCCGGCGTTGCCCTCTGTGCTGCGCCGGTCTTCGGGCAGCAGGGAGGCGGGCCGATGAAGTGGTTTCCGTATGAGGTCAGGCAGGCGGACGGGGGACGGGCGGTGCTGGATGTCCGCGCCGATGCGCGGGGCGAGCCGGTGCGGCGGGAACTGTACGGGAAGTTCACGGAGCATCTGGGGGCGAACGTCTACAACGGCATCTGGGCGCAGATCCTGGTCAACCCGGGCTTCGAGGGCGCGGGGGCGTTCGATCACGGGCCCGCAAGCGGGCATGCGAGGAAGATGCTCGAACGCGTCGGCGGCCGCCAGCGATGGATGAGGGCGGACGGGCTGGTGGATGCGTACAGGAAGGGCGTCGCCCCGTTCTGGGCGGCGTTCGGTAAGGACGCGACGTACGCTCACGTCGGCGGGGCGTTCAACTCGGATCATTGTCAGCGGATCGACGTAACGGGATCGACCGCAGGCGTGCAGCAGCCGATGTGGCTGCCGCTGCATCGGGTGGAAACGTTCGAGTTGACACTGGCGGCTCGCGGCGAGGGTGTCGGAGAACTGAGCGTTTCGATTCGCAAGGGACCCAAGGCGGGCAAGGCCGTCTCGTCGACGACGAAGCTGACCGGGCTTTCGGACAAGTGGCGCAAGCTCAGGGCTACGCTGAAGGTCACGGACGCCGCCGCCAGACGGGGCGACCTGTATTGGCTTCGCGTCGAGGCGGCCGGGAAGGGCACGATCTGGCTGGACCAGGTGCTGCTGTTCCCGAGCGATCACGTCCGCGGCTTCGACCCGGACGTGGTCCGTCTGCTGAAGGACTCGAAGCTGCCGCTGCTGCGGTTCCCGGGCGGGAATTTCGTGTCGGGCTATCACTGGAAGGACGGCGTCGGTCCGGTCGACGAGAGGCCCTCGCGGCCGAACCCGGCGTGGTACGGGATCGAGTACAACCACGTCGGGACCGATGAGATGATGGCCTTCTGCAAGGCGGTCGGGTGCGAGCCGATGATCTGCGTCAACGCGGGCAACGGCACGCCGAGCGAGGCGGCGGCGTGGGTGGAGTACTGCAACGGATCGACGTCGACGAAATACGGCGCCCTCCGCGCGAAGCACGGGCACGCGAAACCGTACGGCGTGCGGTACTGGGAGGTCGGCAACGAACTCTACGGCAGTTGGCAGGTCGGCTGGTGCGACGCGGCCACCTACGCGAAGCGGTACAAGACATTCCGGTCGGCCATGTTGAAGGTCGATCCGAAGATCCAGTTTATCGCGAACGGGCATGGCCCGCGGTGGAACGCGACGGTGGTCCAGGGCAATCCGAAGACGGTCCGGTCGCTGTCGATCCACACGCTGCTGGGCAGTGGTGCGCGTGGAGAGCGGGACGCGAAGAAGGTCTTCCAGGCGATCATGGGTTTCTCCAACGCGTACAGGGGCGTCCTGGAGCGGGCGGCCGGGCCGATGGTCGGGGCGGGACTGCCGCCACGGATCGCGATCACGGAACTGCAGCTCTTCACGAACGTCGGGCACCTGCCGAACAACCAGACGCTCAGCGAGGCACTCTGGGCGGCGCAGATCATCAATCTCGGCATCCGCTCGCGGGGCGGCGTGGAGTTGATCACGCACTCGGCGCTGCTGAACCACGGCGGCGGGCTGCGCAAGCGGCACGAGTTCGTCTGGGCGAGCCCGGTGCACTGGGTGCATCATCTCTACGCGACCCAGAGCGGCGTCCGCCCGCTGCGGGCGACCTACACGGGCCCGTGCTTCGACGGGCCGGCCGTGCGGGGTATCGCGACGGGCAAGCGCGTCGCGATGCTGGATGCGATGCCCCTGCTCAGCACCGACGGGCGCGAACTCACGCTGATCGTGATCAACCGCAGCGCCGAGAAGGACCTGCCCGTGAAGATCAACCTGCACGCCTTCCGGGCGAAGGGCAAGGCCCGCGCCCGGACGCTGACGGCGGGGAGCTTCATGGCCGTCAACACCGTCGAGAAGCCCGCCGCCGTCAAGCCGGTCGAGAAAGACCTGCCGGTCCGGGCCGACGGGCTGGAGTATGTCTTCCCGAAGCACTCGCTGACGGCGCTGGTGTTCCGCAATAAATAGGGACGCTACCCATTTTTCGCCTGCCCTCTCTGCATCCCTATGGCGGTTTGGCGCGAAAAATGGGTAGCGTCCCTATTTATCCCGGATTTCCCGGATGAAAACCACAGTTCATATATAATGAGGCCTCGTTT
>CAZEJA010000231.1:0-5593 GCA_964512215.1 uncultured Planctomycetaceae bacterium | reverse complement strand
CCGCCCCAGCCGCACCGGGCTCGTGCCCGTGGGCTACGCCGACGGCTACTTCCGCTGCCTGTCGAACCAGTCGACCATGAGCATCCGCGGCCACAACGTGCCCATCTGCGGACGCGTGTCCATGGACCAGATCATCATCGACCTGACCGACGTGCCCGACGCGGCCGTCGGCGACGAAGTCGAGATCCTCTCCCCCGATTCCTCCGCCCCCCACAGCGTCGAAGGCCTCGCCCGTCTCGCGGGGACCATCCCTTACGAAGTCACCTGCCGCCTCGGCCGACGCGTCCGCCGCATCCTCGTCGACTGACCCAACGCCAGGGACCTGGGACCAGGGACTTGGGACCAGGCAACGGCGTACGTCGCCCTATCAAACAACCAGGGCCTCCCGGTAGAATGATCTCGACCGGACGCCACCGGCAGGAGAACGACGATGCGATATGTCACCAGACTCGGGGTTCTTGCTGCAATCGTTCTGCTCCCCGCGCCGGCCGGGGGCGAGACGCCCGCATCGGGCACGACCGCGCGCCGCCCCGAGCAGTTCATGCTCCTGTTCAACTTCGGATACGGCGGGGACGATCTGTTCCCGAAGGACAAGGCCACCTACGAGAAGTTGATCCAGGAGGTCAAGGCCGGCAACTTCACCGCGATCATGGGGACGTACGCGGACTGGAAGGTCGAGATCTGCCGCAAGCACGGGCTGAAGTTCGTCGTCAATCTCCTGACGGGCGATCATCACGTCTACAAGAGCCCGGAGACAGCGAGAAAGCTCTGCGAATCCCTCCGCGGCCATGACGCGATCTGGGGCTATCACCTGTTCAGCGACACGAACTCGAAGACGGCGGCCGGTCGCGACCGGGACATCAAGAACGTCCACCAGTGGGACCCGACGCACCCGACGTTTGTGGGCTTCTACAAGACCAGCGGGATGAGCCGCCTGACCGAGCCCGACGTGCTCGGCTACTACGATTTTCACTGGAAGCGCGGCCCGCACGTGCACTTCCCGCACCTGCTGGCGTATGCGAAGCTCGCCCGCCAGCGAGAGGCCGTCTTCTACCGCTGGCTGCGGGTCACGTCGGGGCTGCCCGAGAAAGGCAACTTCAACCGCAACCTGTACACCGCCAACACGTCGATCGCGTGCGGGCTCAAGGGCGTGTTCTGGTTCATCGGGCAGGAGATGATGAACCGCAAGACGTGGGAGTTCAACGGGTACGGGCGGGACATCATCAAGGTCAACACGGAGTTGAAGCACCTGGGCCCGGAGATCGTGAAGCTCGGGAATCCTGTGGCGATCTACTCGACGCCCACGACGAAGTCGCTGAAGGACCGCGAGAAGGGCAAGAACGACCCGCCCGTGCCCAAGCCCCTGCAGGCGATCCCGGCCGACTGTTGGGTGCAGGTCGACGCCGGCGAGGCGGTGCTTGGTCTGTTCCAAGACGATCGCAAGCGAGACGCCGTGTTCGTCGCCAACCACAACACGTACGCGCCGCAGCAGATGAAGCTCCGATTCACGCCGGCCCCACGGACCGTGGAGATGCTCGACCGCAAGCAGGGAACCTGGCGCAAACTGGAACTCGCCGCCGGGGCGGTCAGTTTCCCGCTGGCCGAAGCCGCGGGAGAACTCCTGCGTGTCGATCGCTAGTCCTCGTCGCGTCGCGCAGGGCGGCGGATGTCCGCCGTTGAGATCGCTTCGGCGTACGCGAGCTTGCCCGTGTATCCGTCGTGGTACCGGACAATCACCTGCGGCGCGTCGTAGGCGACGTACTGGTAGCCCGCCCCTTCGGGCTTCGCGGTCCGGAAGATGTTGTTCACCTGCACGACTGCGTAGAACGTGCTCCGCAGGCGCGAAAAGTGCACGTCGTTCGGGAATCCCGCCACCCACTTGACCTTGAACGTCCGCCCCTCGTTCTCGTGCCAGCCCCCGAACGGCGCGTTGCCCGCCGTGCCGATCGGGTGAGCGGTCGAGTTCATGGGCCCGACCATGAACTCCCAGACGTTGTCGGTGATCTGGACGGCCAGCGAATTGTGCACGTCGCCCGTGAAGACCAGCACGGGCTTGTCGAGCTTGTCCAGCACGGGCAGGATCAACTCGCGCTCGTGGACGTAGCCGGGGAACCCGTCGCCCTTGGACACGGTCCCCCGCTCCGGACGCACGTGGTAGGCGCTGTGCGGGATCACCATGCCCACCGAGGAAATCAGGAAGATGAACTGCGCGTCGCTCTTGCGGACGCCCTCGATCAGCCACCGCCGCTGCGTCTGGCCCAGCAGCCATTGTCCCGCCCCGCGACGCTTCGCGACGTCGTACCGCGACCGCTCGCCACGCGTGTCGAGAGCGAAGAAGTGACAGTTGCCTATCTTCCAGTCGTAGTAGTGATGCGTGCCGATCGTGTAGCGGATCTCCTCCGCCGCCCGGAACGGCGGCGTTACCCGGATGCGGCGCTTGTCGACGACGGCGGCCAGGCCGTACACGCCGGCGTTTCCGGGCGAGCTGCGACGAACCAGGATCGTGCTGACGGCCGCGGGCTTCAGGTCGGTGAAGTCGGCCGTCGGGTCGTGCAGCACGTCGCCGCCCTTCTCGACCGCCGCCGTCCCCGCGCGAAGGCGCCCGCGCTGCGGGGCGCCGTAGTTCGCCCACTCCGCGTACTCGTTCCACACGCCAAGCTGCACGTCGCGCTCCAGGAACTTGCTCTTCCTCTTCCCCGCGACCAGCCCCACCTCGCCCGCTCCGAACAGGTTGTCCTCGACCTCATGATCGTCGTACATGAACAGGAAGGGCGTGAACCGCTGCAGCGCCGCCATGGATCGGCCTCTCTGCATGTAAAGCTTGTAGTTCGCCCGCACGCCCGCGATCGTCCCGTCGCGGAGTTCCTCGTAGGTGTAGTCGCCGTTCATGAAGTGGAACATCACCTCGTCGGCGTGTCGCTTGCGCAGCGAGGCGAACGATGCGGCGCTGACGTACTGCCCGCCGCTGACGAAGGGGTTCTGACAGCCGCCGCAGCCGATCGAGAAGCCGATGTTGAACCGCCCCTTGGGGTTGTGCTTCGCGTCGACGTAGCTCGTCGCGTCCGGCAGCGTGCGGAAGAACGGCCACGGGCGATCAAAACCCATCCGCGTGTCGGCCAGGCGCCCGTCAATCATCACGCCGTAGTAGTAGCGCGTGGCCGGTTTCAGGCCCGTCAGGTCGACCGTGCCCGTGTTGTCCCGGGCGGCGGCGGTCGTCCCATCCACCCCGGGCGACTTCGCGTTCAGGGGCAGTTTCATGTCGTAGACGATGCGGAAGGCGGTGGGCTTGCCCGTCCGCACCCACACCCGCATGGACGTCGCCGCCGGGCGCCCCAGCATGGGCCCGTGGGTCAGTCCGCTGGTCAGGTACGGCAGGACATGGTTGGCGATGGGGTCGGGCCACCGTTCGGCCTCCTGCGCCCCGGTGTTCGCACAGGCAAGCAGCAGGACGGCGACGGCGACAACCGATGAAAGTCGGCGTTCAGTCATATTTCTTGCCCTCGAAAATGTGGACGATGACCGCCATCATAGCCCCCCCGACGCCGGCGGGAAATGCCCTTTACGACTGCCGGTTCAGGGGGTATAGTCGCGCTGTTATCCGAATCATCCTCTTCATAACATCAAATCAGGGACAGACATCATGGTCACGCACATCGTTCGCATTATTTTCCTGATCGTCGTGCTGGCGATCACCGGGTCGTTCGCGTTTCAGCCGGAAGTCTACGAGAAGCGCCACGAATACGTCACGTGGTTCATCCTGATCCCGTCGATCTCTGCCCTGGCGCTGGTGCTGGTCGACATGTTCTGGCGTCGCAAGCGCCTGCACGTGCTCAGCGGGCTGTTCTTCGGGCTGCTCGGGGGGCTGCTGATCGGCTACGTGCTGTCGCTCGTGGTGGACCTCGTCGTGAAGGTCGTGGTCCCCGAGCTGTCCAATCAGCCGGCCATCGATCAGACGACGATCCAGTTTATCAAGCTGCTGCTGGGGGTGGCGTCGATCTTCCTGTGCGTCACGTTCGTCCTGCAGACGAAGGACGACTTCCGGTTCGTCATTCCGTACGTGGAGTTCTCGAAGGAGACCAAGGGCGCCCGCCCGCTGCTGCTGGATACGTCCGCGATCATCGACGGGCGGATTGCGGACATCTCCGAGACGAAGATACTGGAGTCGGAGGTCATCGTGCCGCGCTTCGTCCTGGCGGAACTGCAGACGATCGCCGACTCCGCCGACAAGCTCAAGCGCAACCGCGGACGCCGGGGCCTGGACATCCTCCATCGCCTCCAGGACACGGAATACCTGGCCATTCGAATCATGGAAGCCCAGGTTCCCACCGTCGCCGCCGCGGTCGACGTGGACGCCAAGCTGGTCGCCCTCGCCCAGCACCTCGACGGGCGGATCATCACCAACGATTACAACCTCAACAAGGTCGCCCAGCTTCGCGGCATCGACGTGATCAACATCAACGACCTCGCCAACGCGGTCAAGCCCATCGTCCTGCCGGGCGAGACGATGTCGGTCAAGATTCTCAAGCCCGGCGAGGAGGCCGGACAGGGCGTGGGGTACCTGGAGGACGGCACGATGGTGGTGGCCGAGCAGGCCCGCGACCACATCGGCAAGCAGATCACGATCACGGTGACCAGCGTCCTGCAGACGTCGGCCGGGCGGATGATCTTCGGGCGGATCGACGACACGACGTTCGCGAAGCGGGAGACGCGCAACGACGCGAAGACGCCGCCCGACGGAAAAAACGGGCCGGCCAAGGCGTAGCGAATGCCCGCGCCGCGCCGTAGAATGAATAGAGAGCCCTGACCGCCCCGGCAAGGAGTTTCGGATGGCCAAGGTGTCCTTGGCGGAACATATGAAAGAGGCGCGCCCCGAGGAGGAGCAACTGCCCGAGAAGGCGGGGCCCTTCATCACCATCTCGCGCCAGTTCGGCTGCTACGGATTCTCCCTGGGCCTGCTGCTGCTGGAAATCCTCACCGAGGAGGAGTCCGGCGGCGCGGCCTGGAAGATCTACCACAAGGAGATTCTCGCGTCGCTGGCGACCGAGACGAGCATGGCCGCCGACCTGCTGGAACGCGAACGCCGCGCCAAGCCGCGCCTGCTGGTCAGTTTCTTCCGGTCGCTCAAGAAGGAACGCATTCCGTCGGGGCTCGAGATCCGCAATCGCATCACGACGATCATCCGCGGGCTCGCCATCGACGGCCACGCCATCATCATCGGCCAGGGCGGCGCGGGCGCGACGCGCGACCTGCCCATGGGCCTGTCGATCCGCCTGGAAGCCCCCTACGACTGGCGCGTCAAGCAGATCGCCTTCCGCGAGGGCGTCAGCGAAACCAAGGCCAAGCTCCGCATCCAGGAGATGGAGAAGGAGCGGGCCTACCTGCGGAAGCTCTACTCCGCCAAGAACGAGCGCCACACCCCCTTCAGCATCGTCTTCGACTGCTCCGCCTTCTCCCTGGCCCAGATCGCCCAGCAAATGGTCTACGCCATGCGCCTACGCAAAATGGTCTGACGCCGCTGGGGTAGCCGGTAGCCCGGAGCCAGTAGCCGGGAAAACCAAAAAGGCTCCTGACCCCAATGGTCCTAAGTTAAGCG
>CAZEJA010000230.1:0-5599 GCA_964512215.1 uncultured Planctomycetaceae bacterium | reverse complement strand
ACTCCAAGCAATGCTAAGGGCTTAACGCTATGTCAGTGCCATTCGGGACAGTCCCCAACAGCGGGACCGTCCCCATTTTGCTGCCCTCTGCGCCCTCTGCGTCTCTGCGGCCCAACGGGTCTTGCTCGGGCGGGGCGCGGAAGGGATAATATATGGACCGTCGCAGAGCGGCGGTGCGGGGCGGCAGGAGCAGGGCCGCCCCCCGGTGTATCTTCAGCCTGCCCTCGAACGAAGGAGTTGGGTTCATGTTCCGATCGATTCAGTCCGCGGGGTTGTGTCTGCTGGTGACGGCCGTCGTCGTGACGGCTGTCTGCGTTTCCGGTCTGGCGGCGGAAGGTGCCGCCGCTCGCAGTATTCTGGACGCCACGGGCGTGAAGGGCGGGCTGGTCGTGCACGTCGGCTGCGGGGACGGCAAGCTGACGGCCGCTCTGCGCGCGACGGACAGCTACCTCGTGCAGGGGCTGGATGCCGATGCGGGTAACGTCGCCAAGGCCCGTGAAGCCGCCGCGGCGGCCGGTCTGGCGGGCAAGGTGACGTTCGCCCGCCTGACGGGCAAGCGCCTGCCGTACGTGGACAATCTCGTCACGTTGCTCGTCGCGGAGGACCTGGGCGGCATTTCGATGAGTGAGGGCCTCCGGGCGCTGCGCCCCGAGGGCGTGGCGTACGTTAAATCCGGCGGACGCTGGACGAAAACGGTCAAACCCCGCCCGAAGGACATCGACGACTGGACGCACTTCCTGCACGACGCGGGCGGCAACGCGGTCGCGGAGGACGCGCAGGTCGGCCCGCCGCGTCACGTGCAGTGGATGGCCGCCCCTACCTGGTCCCGCAACCACCACAAGCTCGCGAGCATCAGCTCGGTCGTCTCCACGAACGGGCGCGTCTTCTACATCATGGACACCGGCCCGGCTGCGTCGATGAACGTGCCCGGCAAGTGGTTCATCGTCGCCCGCGACGCGTTCAGCGGCGTGCTGCTGTGGGAGCGGTTCGTGCCCTCGTGGGCGTGGACGGGGCAGAAGTTCCGCTCGGGCCCGGTCCAGCTTCCGCGGACGCTGGTGACCGGGGGCGACCGCGTGTACCTGCCGCTCGCAATCAGCGCGCCCGTCACGGCGCTGGACGCCGCCACCGGCGAGGTCGTCCGGACCTACAAGGGCTCGGGCGGCGCCGAAGAACTGGTGCTGGACGGCGGCGTGCTGTTCGTGGTGATGGGCACGCCGATGGCGGAGCAGGCGTCGCTCGATCCATCCCTGCGGGGCAAGGCGACGCACCCGAACCGCAAGGCCGTTACCGCCTACGATGCCGACACGGGCAAGCAGCTCTGGCAGTGGACCGAGTCCGGCAGCAGACTGACGCCGTTGAGCTTGGCCGCCGCCGACGGGCGAGCGTTCTTCGTCGCGGGGGGCGACGTGATGTGCGTCGATGGCAGGACGGGCAAGCGGGTATGGAGTTCGTCCTCGGCCGGCGGCAACGGGTCGGCGCCGAAGGACGGCAAGGGGCGCAAGAAGAAGCCCAGCAAGCCCAAGGGCGGTGGAGGCGCCGGACAGGGCGTCGGGACGATGGTGGTCCACGACGGCGTGGTGATCTGGGCGGACGGCAAGAAGCTGACGGCGCGGTCGGCCGCCAGCGGGAAGGAACTGTGGTCCAGCCCCTGCAAAGCGGGCTTCCGGTCTTCGGTGGACGTGCTCGTCGTCCGGGGGCTGGTGTGGACGAACCCGGGCTTTGCCGAAGGGCGCGACCTCAAGACGGGCAGGGTCCGCAAGACCAACGACGGCGTCAAGGAAATCTGGACGGTCGGGCATCACCACCGCTGCTACCGGGAGAAGGCGACCGACCGCTGGCTGCTGACCAGCTACCGGGGCATCGAGTTCATCGACCTCGTCGGCAAGGAGCACACGCGGAACAACTGGATCCGCGGCGTCTGCCAGTACGGCGTCATGCCCTGCAACGGGCTGGTCTACGCCCCCGCGCACGCCTGCGGGTGCTTCATGGAGGCCAAGCTCTACGGCTTCTGGGCCGTCGCGCCCCAGCGCAAGACGCCCCCGCCGCCAGCCGCGCCGGCTCTGGAGAAAGGCCCGGCGTTTGGGGCAATCGATAATCGTCAATCGACAATCGCCAATGACGACTGGCCCACCTACCGCCACGACGCGCGGCGGACCGGTTTCGCGACGACGGACGTTCCCGCGGCCCTCGGTCCCGCGTGGGAGGTTGACATCGGCGGGCGCCTCAGCGCCCCGGTCGTGGCGGCCGGGACGGCGGTCGTCTCGTCCATCGACGCCCATCGCGTCGTCGCCCTCGATGCCGCCGGCGGCAAGGAGAAGTGGACCTTCGCCACCGGCGGGCGCGTGGACTCGCCCCCCACAATCCACAACGGCCTCGTCCTGTTCGGCTGTGCCGACGGGCACGTCTACTGCGTGCGCCTCGCCGACGGGCAGTTGGTCTGGCGCTTCCGGGCCGCCCCCGACGCCACGCAGACCGTCGCGCTCGACCAGGTCGAGTCGGTCTGGCCGGTGCACGGCAGCGTGCTGGTCCACGACGGAGTCGCCTACGTCGGCGCGGGGCGGTCGAGCCACCTGGACGGGGGCGTCACGCTCTACGGGCTCGACCCCGCGACGGGCAAGGTCCTCTGCCGGAGGCAGATTCGCACCGCCCACCCCCGCCCCGGCGACGGCAAGGGCGGGCCCGCGGTCAAGAAGTTCGCCCAGAACGCCACCGACCACAAGACGTTCGGCACCCCCGACCGCAGCGACGCGTTCTCGATGGCCGGAACCACCAGCGACGTGCTCGTCAGCGACGGGACGGCCGTCTTCCTGCGGCAGATGAAGTTCGACCGCAAGCTGACGCCCCAGAAGGGATCGACGCGGCACCTGCTGTCCACGTCGCGCCTGCTGGACGACGCGGAGAATCACCGGTCGCACTGGCTGGTCGGTACGGGCGACTTCAGCCGCACGCCCGTGGCGTATTCCTGGATCGTCAACGGCGGCGGGCGGTACGGCGCGTATCTCGGGGTCCCGTACGGGATCATGGTGACCTTCGACGACGAGACCGTCTGGTGTGCGCGGCGGACGAAGGACTACGGATACAAGCTGGTCGCCGAGACACACAAGCCGCTGAACACGAACGAGCCGCACCTGCCGGACTTCCGCAAGGCAGGGACGCGGCCCAAGGACGCGCAGGTGTGGGACGTGAGCCTCGGCATCCGTCCGCGGGCGATGATGCGGTCGGGCAAGCTGTTGCTGCTGGGCGGGATGGCGGCCGGGATGGATCCGAAGGATCCGTGGGCGACCTACGAAGGCCGCACCAACGGGCTGCTGTGGGTGATGTCCAGCGCCGACGGCGCGAAGCAGGCGGCCTACAAGTTGGACGCCCCGCCCGTGTGGGACGGCATGGCCGCGGCGGGGGGGAAGCTGTACATCGCGACGGTGGAGGGCAAGCTGATCTGCATGGGCTACGACAAGACGGTGTCGGTGACGCCCGAGCCCCCGGCCGTCAGCGCGTCGGCGTCGAAGAAGCCGCCGGTGGCGGCGTCCGGCAGCGCGGGCGGGGGCGGGCGGCCCGGCGCGGCGGTTCGTCCTGACGGCAGCGGTGCGTTCGTCCTGAAGCCCGAGACCGCCAGGACCACGGGCAAGCTCCGCTACCAGGCGGAGAAGAACAACCTCGGATCGTGGCACAATGCCAAGGACACCTGCCAGTGGCGCCTGCAGGGCGTCCGGGCGGGCACGTACCGGGTGAAGTTCGCGTACGGCACGGCCAAAGGGGGCGGGACGTACACGATTCTCGCGGGCGCCGCGAAGCTGGCGGGCACGACGAAAGGCACCGGCGGAATCCGGACGTACAAGTCCTACGACGTCGGGGCCATCGCCCTGCCTGCCGGCGAGGTGACGCTGACGATCCAGCCGGGCACGTTCACCGGCGGCGCATTGATGAACTTCCGTCTGCTGACGCTCACGCCCGCCAAGTGAGCGGAAATCTCAAGAGAACCACCGCGCCGACGTGTCTGCTGCGCCGGCGAGAGGCGGTCCGATCCGGGGGGCGAGAACGAAAGGTGCTCCCGTGATCAACAGACAAGACGCGATGTGTCGAATGGCTGCGATAACGACACTCAGTGTGGTGGCGGTCCTGGCGGGCGGGGCGAAAGCAGCGCCTGACGCGCTGCAGATCCTGGACGCGACGGGGATCAAGGGCGGATTAGTTGTTCACGTCGGGTGTGGCGACGGCAAGCTGACGGCCGCTCTGCGCGCCAATGACAGCTACGTCGTGCACGGTCTGGACGCCGACGTGGCGAAGCTCGCGAAGGCTCGGGAGGCCTTGCGGACGGCGGGTCTGTACGGGAAGGTGACCGTCGACACTCTCGCAGGCGCCCGGCTGCCGCACATCGACAACCTCGTGAACCTGCTGGTATCCGAGGACCTCGGCAAGGTGAGCATGGCCGAGGTGATGCGCGTCCTGGCGCCCGGGGGCGTGGCGTACGTCAAGTCGGGCGCCGATTGGGCTGCGACGGTCAAGCCTCGCCCGGCGGAGATCGACGAGTGGACGCACTGGCTGCACGGCGCGGACGGCAATGCGGTGGCCGACGATCGCGTCGTGGGTCCGCCGCGGCGGGCCCAGTGGGTCGCGGAACCCCGCTGGCAGCGCCACCACGAGATGACGCCGAGCGTCTCCGCGATGGTGTCGTCCGGCGGGCGGGTCTTCGCGATCATCAATCAGGCCCTGGCCGGCATTTCCGGAATGCCCGACCGCTGGGCAGTCGTCGCCCGCGATGCGTTCAGCGGGACCTTCCTGTGGCAGCGCCCCATCGCCGAGTGGGGCCCCCGCCAGTGGAACACCCGTTCCCTGGGGCACGGCCGCTGGAACCACCCGACGAACATCGCCCACCGGCTGGTGGCTGCGGGCGACCGCGTCTACGTGACGCTGGGCTTCAACGCGCCGCTGACGGCGCTGGATGCCGCGACCGGGCGGACGGTGATGACCTACCCGCAGACGCAGTTCACCGACGAGATCCTCCACCACGAGGGCACGCTGGTGCTGTCTCTCAGCGCCGCCGCCCAGGGCCCCGGGCGCATCAAGGACAAGCCCGCCGCGAAGAAATCCGTGATGGCCCTGAACGCGCAGACAGGCAAGGTCCTGTGGCGGACGGACGGTCTGGAAGGGGCCGCCTCCAAGGCGGACGTGATCGAGCGGATCACCCACCTGTCGATCATCCTCGGCGGCGGCGGGGTCTACTGCGTCGAGGAGAACGCGGTCGTCGCACTGGACATCCAGACCGGCAAGGAGATGTGGCGGAAGGATCGGGGGCCCCGGGCCCGGGCGGTGACGTACGGCAGCTACTACCTGACGAACCTGACCAGCACGGTCTATCACGACGGGGTCGTGCTGCTTATGGAGCCCGATCCCAAGGCCAAGAGGATGCCCTACAACGCTCCGGCCAAGTGCACCATGCTGGGGCTGTCGGCCAAGACGGGCAAGGTGCTGTGGACCCGCCCGTGCGGGTTCTGGGGGCACTACGGGAACGGCGACATCTTCGTCATCGACGGCGCGGCGTGGGTGCATGAAGCCACGGGCTTCTCCATGGTCGCCCTGAACCCGCGCACGGGCAAGGTCA